>JBFJYU010000143.1:0-8114 GCA_041622435.1 Thermoplasmatota archaeon
CCAAGCGGTCGTCGCCGGTGCTAGGCGCCAACGACGGCGCCAGCGGCGTGGGCGTCCTCCTGCAGTTGATGCGACACGTGACGGCCGGCCACATTGAGGTAGGCTTCGACGTGGGCGTCGTGTTCTTCGACGCCGAGGACGGCTTCGAGGACTGCCACCCGCTGGCGGGTTCGCTTGTGTACGTGGACCGCCTGGCTCCCGGCCAGGTCGACCGCTTCCTTCTCCTTGACATGGTCGGCGACCCCGCCGCCCAGTTCATGCGGGAATCATCCAGTGCTGCCGCCGACAGCGTCCTGGTGGAGTTGCTGTGGACGTACGGTGCCAAGTACGCGCCGACCAACTTCGTCGACGCCGAGCACGGCGTCCTTGACGATCACGTGCCGTTCCTGCGCGCCAACATTCCCGCAGTGGACCTCATCGACTACGCGCGCGGGCCCACGGGCCGCCAGTTCCCGCCTTACTGGCACACCACCGGCGACACGATGGACAACCTGTCGCCTCAGATGTTGGGCGCTGTCGGAGACGTGGTCTGGAGCGTCATGGAAGACCCCGAGTTCGACCGGACGCTGGTGGCGCTCGAAGGGTAGCGTCCAGAGTATGTCCAGAGTATGTCCAGAGTACTGTCAGCGTCGTGCCCGGGGTGCGCGCGGCGCCGCCCGTCAGGCGGCGGGCGTGGTCGATTCCCGCACCTGCGCCAGCAGGCACTTGAACCGCTCCACCAGCGCCTGGGCCTGCTCCTCCGTCTTGGCTTCCGCCTGGATACGGTAAATCGGCTCGGTACCCGACGGTCGAACGAGCACCCAGCCCTCCTCGGTGTAGCACTTGACGCCGTCGCGGGCGTCGACCTCGCGCACGCCCGGCTGCCGGGGCGCAAGGTCCTGCAGCGCTTCCAGGAGCGCCTTCTTCTCCGACTCGTCGACCGGGACCTTGTCCTTGACCAGCGCGTAGCGGGGAATTTCGGCGGTCAAGGCGCTAAACGGCTTGCCCGTCTTGGCCAGGAGTTCCAACATGAACGCCATGGCCATGAGGCCATCGCGGCACACCTGGTGGCGCGTGAACATCAGTCCGCCGTTGTCCTCGCCGCCAAAGACGGCGCGCAGCCGGATCATCTCGCGGGCCACCACGGGCGAGCCGACCACGGTCCACTCGAGAACGCCGCCGCCCATCTCCACGGCGTCCGCGACGCAGGAGCTGCTGCTGACCGCCGTGCAAACGACGCTGCCGGCCGGGTGCCGCTTGAGTTCATAAAGGCAGCCGAGGGCGAGCGTGGTGTCCCCCCAGACGTAGCCGCCGGTTTCGTCAATGAAGACCGCTCGGTCGGCGTCGCCATCCTGCAGGATGCCGATGTTGGCCTTGTGTTGGCGCACAGCCGCGATGCAGGCGGCGCTGTTGGCGGGCGTCGGTTCGCTTGGCCGGTCGCTGAAGGCGCCGTCCAGTTCACAACTCAGGCGTACCACGTCGACGCCGAGGGCTTCCATCAGGCGAGGCGCCGTCACGCAGCCCGCGCCGCCGCCGGGGTCCAGCACCACCTTGAGCTTGGCGGCGCGAATGGCGTCCACGTCCACCTGCGACAGGACAGCGTTGAGGTAATGGTCCGCCGCGTCGGCCGCCAGAGCGTGGCCGCCAACCTTGTCCCACCGGGCGACCCTGAACTTCTCGGCGAAGTAGAGCTTCTCGACGGCCGCCTCCTCGTCCTCGCTGGTCTCGGTCCCGTCCGGGGCGATCAGCTTGATGCCGTTCCATTCCGGCGGGTTGTGGCTGGCGGTGATGATCGCGCCGGCGGCGAATCCCTTGTCCCGAACGTAGAGCTGGATGCCAGGGCTGGCTAGGACGCCGAGGTCAACGGTATCGACGCCGGTGCTGTTGACGCCAGCGCAGAAGGCTGCCTTCAGCATGTCACGGCTCTGCCTGGCGTCGGTGCCGATGGCCAGCTTGTCGCCGGGTTGCAGCCACGACCCCACCGAGCGGCCCAGCCGCAGCGCCAGTTCAGGCGTCATCGAGTCGCCGACCAGTCCACGCACGCCGTTCGTGCCAAAGAGTTGGTTCGCCATGCCCCCGCGAGCCGGCCTCCCCAGTTAACCGGCTCGGGGCCGGGCCGGCCCCGGCGGGCCCGTGGCGGACGGTTGGCAGGCCCCGCGGCGACCACCGCGATGATCGCCACGGGCCACGGGCTACGGGTGGAGCCAGGGGCCAGGCGGCGGCCCCCCTCGGGCGTCGGTGGCGCGGGATGGACCGAAACCATTCTTATGGCGGGGGGTCACGAAAGCCTGTGGCGATTCCTAGCCGTGCATACGTCGGCGTCGTCGTCTTTGGGCTGATCACAGCCCTCGTGACGCTACCGTACACCTACCTCGTGCTGACCGGCTACCGTCGGCCGGCGGAGGTCACGGCACCCTATCAGGTCCTTTTTCCGCCGCAGGGTGAGGCCTTGGCCGTCGGCGAGGTGCTGTTCCTGGTCCTGGCCAGTGTTTTCAGCGTCGCCTTGACCGTGGTCTCGTGGCGGGCGCTGCTGCGCGGCGCCAGGCGGGACGCCGAGCGGCGCAAGCGCGTCGCCCGCATCAAGAAGGACCTGAACGAGTTCAGGCTTCAAAACCGACCGCCCGGCGGCTACAATTGAGCCGTCCCAGGCTGACCCACGCCGACTAGGCGGGGCCGCGGGGCGCGTTCGGGTCGTCCATGAGGTGGTCGTCGATCGGTCGGCGCCGTGCCCACGCCTGTTCCTCCAGGCGGTGGTACATGCGGGACGTGTGATCGGGGCGCAGGACGCCGTTGCCGGCCATTGGAACAACCTCGTCGTCGCGCATGCGCCAGAAGTAGGCGCGGCGATCGCGGCCGTCGAGTTTGTATTCGGTGCGGCGAACGTCGAGGACGCCCTCGTCCTGGAGCTGGTAGAACATGGACCGCAGCTCCGAGTCGAGGAATTCGTCGTTCAATTCGTCCTCGCCACGAAATGCATCTTCGACAACGTGGGCTACCGCAAGGGCATCGTCGCGCATCATGCGCAACTTGTCACGCAGCAGTCGGGCAAGCCGGTGCATCCAACATTTCCAGTGGAAATCAGGGGGATAATCCTTCCGGTTACGTCGTTTTACTGAGGGGGGCTGGACCCGGCTGGGTCGGCCTCGGCGGCCAATTGCCGGGCGCGGGTGGCGCTCACCTGCGCCTCGTCGATCATGCGGCGCGCTGCGGCGGCGGCGGCGTCACCCGTCAGTCCGGCGGCCAACGCGAGGTTACGGGCGTGCAATTCCATGTGGCCGCGCTGGATGCCCTCCCCCGCCAGGGCCCGGAGGGCCGCGAGGTTCTGCGCCAGCCCCACAGAGACCGTGATCGCTGCCAGCCGGCGGGCGTCGGGCGCTCCCATGATCTTGTGCGCGATGCGCGCCACGGGGTGGACGCGGGTAACGCCGCCGACGACGCCGAGGCTCATGGGGAGCACCAATTCGCCGGTCAAATCGCCGTTATCGTCGAGTTCCCAGGTGGTCAGGGCCCGGTACTGGCCGTCGCGGGCGGCAAAGGCGTGGGCGCCGGCCTCGATGGCGCGCCAGTCGTGTCCGGTGGCGATCACGACGGGGTCGATGCCGTTGAGGATGCCTTTGTTGTGGGTCGCGGCCCGGTACGGGTCCAGTCGCGCGAAGTCGTTGGCCTCCACGATTCCCTGGGCCAACTCGGGCCCGAGCAGCGCGCTCGGGATCGTGCAGCGTGCCGAGGCCAGGCGCTGGTCGGCGAGGTTGCTCAGGATGCGCAGCCCCAGCCGGCCCCCCAGTTCGGCGGCCGCGCGGGGGCCCAGCAGCTCGCACAGGCTGTTGACGAGGTTGGCGCCCATCGCGTCGCGGCAATCCACGTGGAGATGCAGCACAACGCGCTCGCCGCCGACGACCCGAGGTTCAATGCCGCGCACGCCGCCGCCGCGGGCAACCATGGACGCGATGGATTCGTTGAGCCACGCGGTCCAGTCGTGGGCCAGGCCACGGGCCCGTTCGCACGCGGCGAGCGGGTCCGCCACGTCCCGCAGTTCCACCTGGCCGATCGTGATCGGGTCGTGCACAAGCGTATGGAACCCCCCGCCCGCCGCAGCTATCTTGGCCGCGTTGCTCGCAGCTGCCACAACGCTCGACTCCTCCACCGCCATGGGAACCACGACGGGTTCGCCGTCGACGACGAAGTTCACCCCCAACCCGAGGGGCAGCGGGAACGTCCCGATGACGTTCTCGACGAGTTGTTCGGCCACGTCCAATGGCAGCGGCCCCTCCTGGGCCAGCCGCGCGCGGTCCTCGGCCGACAACGCCGTCGCGTCGCTTAGCAGGTCCAGGCGCTCCTCCAGGCTGCGGCGATAAAAACCGCTCCACTTGGGCACGAGGCGCCTACTTCGACGCCCCGTTAAGGGCTTTCACCAGCGATGTGGGCGGCCGCCGGCGCCCCGGTGGGTCCCGGGGGGTGCCGGTGCAGGCCCCATTTTGGCATTACCCCCGCTTGCGAAGCCGTTACCTAGTACCCGCGGAATATGTGTGATGGACGATAGTCGGCCAGCCCGCTGGCTGCGGCCTTTGAGCCGCGGAGCAACCGGGCACTCATGGTCGGGCCGTGATCAATCAATGGGGGTCGTACGGTCCGGCCGAACGAACGGAGGCCACGGTTGGTAAAGGGGGCCATGCGCGCTGGCCGGCATCGTCATTTTCGGGCCGCCACGGCGCCGCCGCACCCCCCGTCTCTTATCTAGGGCCGCCACGTGCGCGCCGCCCATGCCCGTGGTGACCTTCCAGCGCCCGGATCTTTGCCGCCTGATCGGTCGCGACATCCCGATGGATGAACTGACCGAGCGCATGCCGATGCTCGGCGGCGACCTGGACGGTGTGGATGGCGAGGCGATCACGATCGAGTGGTTTCCCGATCGGCCCGACTTGTTGACGCTGGAGGGCACTGGCCGCGCGCTGAAGGCCTTCCTGAGCGAGTCGCCCGGGATGCCGGCCTACCCGGTTGCCGCCGGCCGCAGCGAGCTGCGCGTGGACGCGTCCGTGGCGGCGGTGCGGCCGTACGCGGGGTTGTGTTTCGTGCGCGGCGTGTCCTTCGACGAGGCGTACCTCAAGACCGTGGTGGACGCGCAGGAGAAGCTGACGCTGGCGCCGGGTCGCAAGCGGCGCAAGATCGCCATTGGCGTGCACGACGCGCGGGGCCTCGAGGGGCCGTTCACGTACACGTGCGTGGGGCCCGACGAGAAGCCGTTTGTTCCGCTGCAGGAGACGCGCACCATGACGCCGGCCGAAATCCTGGCCGAGCACCCCAAGGGCCGCGAGTACGCCCACCTGCTGCCCGACGGCCGCTACCCGGTGTTCTTGGACGGCGCAGGCGAGGTGATCAGCATGCCGCCGGTCATCAACGCAGCCAAGACGGCGCTGACAGAGCAGACCAAGGATGTGTTGATCGATGTGACTGGCACGGACGCCGAGTCGGTGCGCCGCACCATCGCGTTGCTGGCGTCGGGCTTCGCCGAGCGAGGCGGCCGGATCGAGTCGGTTCAGGTTCACGATGCGAGCGGCACGTGGAGCTGCCCCGACCTGCGGCCGGCGGAGCGCACGCTTTCCGTGGAGTACGCCCAAACGCAGCTCGGAATCGAGTTGTCCGGGGCCGAGGTGGCCGATTGCCTACGCCGGATGGGCCACGATGCCGAGGACTTCGACACCCAGGTGCTCGTCCACTCCCCCGCATGGCGCTACGACCTGTTGCACGACATTGACCTCGTTGAGGACGTGGCCATCGGCTACGGCTTCGAGCGCTTTGGCGGCAGCCTTCCGGACACGGCGACCTTCGGCGCGCCGCTGGCGCACCAGGCCATGGAGGACCGCATCCGCGAACTGATGATCGGGCATGGCTGGAACGAGGCGCGAACCCTGACGCTGAGCAACGCAGCCGACCAGTGGGGCGCCTGGGGCGCCCCCGCCGAGGCGGCCGTGGCCGTGCAAAACCCGGTGCTTGAGGAGCAGACGATCCTGCGCACTCGGCTGGCGCCGAGCCTGCTGCGGGTCCTTTCCGCCAATCGGCACCGGCCGCTGCCCCACAAGCTGTTCGAGATCGGGTACGTCGTGGACGCCGACAACCGCAACCGGCTGCGGCTGGCCGTCGTGGAGGCATCGGCGCGGGCTGGCTTCAGCGAGGCCAAGGGCTTGGCGGAAGCACTCGTGCGCGACTTGGGGCTCGATGTCCAACTGGCCCCCGCCGACGAACCCGGCTTTGTGCCGGGCCGGCAAGGCCACTTGGCGCAGGCCGACGCCGTCGTGGGGCACTTTGGGGAATTGCACCCGGACATCCTGGTGCACTTCGACCTCGTCGCCGCGACGACCGCCCTTGAACTCGACATCAGCGCGCTCGCGGGGTCGTAGGATGGTTTTGGCCCGGACCCTGGTCGACGCGCTTGACGAGATCATGGAGCCGGGCCGCTTCGCCGACGGCCAAGTCAACGGCTGGCAGGTCGAGGGCCGCCCGGAGATTCGGCGACTCGCCACCGCCGTCAGCGCCAACCAGGAAACCATCGACGCCGCCATCGCGTGGGACGCCGACGCCCTGCTGACCCACCACGGTCTCCTCTGGGGTGGCATCCAGACGCTGCACGGGCCCCACCGGCGCCGCCTGGCCACAGCCCTGGCGGCGGAACTCAACCTCGTCAGCTACCACCTGCCCCTGGACGCCCACCCCGAACTGGGCAACAACGCGGCGCTTGCCGAGTTGGCCGGGTGCACCGAAACGCGGCCAGAGTTCCCCCACGGCGGCGCGGATATCGGCATCGTCGGCCAACGGCCCCAAGCAGGGCCATTCGACGAGTGGATCCAGCAACTGGAGGCCGGCTTGCGCCGCGACTGCAACGCTGACACCGGGCCGTTCCAGGTGTGGCCCTTCGGCCCCGGCGAGGTGCGGCGAATCGGGTTCGTCAGTGGCGGCGGCGCCTACGACGCCCAGCGCGCCATCGATCTCGGCCTCGACGCATTCGTCACCGGCGAAGTGCGCGAGTCGGTGTACCACCTCTGCAAGGAGGCCGGCATCCACTTCGTCGCCGGCGGACACTACTTGACCGAGCGCCTGGGCGTGATGAGGCTGGGCGAGTGGTGCACCGAGCAACGAGCCGTGGAGCATCGGTTTATCGAAGCCCAGACCGAAGCCTAGACCCACTAGCAATCAGACGCGCGTCGTTTGCCTGACTGCCTGCTGGTCGCTGCCGGACGCCTGCCTTCCGCTGGACGCGACGACCCGGTACTGTTTGAGTCGCCCAATCAGGGCAACCTGGACCATGTCGCCGGCAGCGAGCCTCTTGAGCCGGTGCTGTGTTGTGCTGCGGTTCCAACCCCAGGTGGCGGCGACCTCGATAATGTCCTTCTGGTACCGGGGCCCGTGAGCGAGCAGCCAATCGTGCAGTTGGCGAAGAGGCGGCTCGCGCAGCAAGACCGCGTTGGCCCAATCGGCCTCGAAGCCGCGCCCGACGGGGAAGTAGCGAAGCGTCTCTTGGTGTCGGTTCTCAAGGATCAGGCCGTGGCGCACCAAGACTGCGACATGGTGACGCGCCGTTCCCGTTGGGATTCCGGTCTCACGCGTCAACTCCCTGAACGTTGCCCCCGGCTGTTCTTGAATGTAGCCGGCAAGGCGACTGCGCTTGGCGTTCAGGAGGGGGTCGGCAAGATGGCTGCGTAGAGAGAATAGCGCCAGCTTGACCAGCAGGGCAAGGCCCAGCGTGACCGTGGCAGTCGTGGCGGCCACTTGGGGCGCAGACCATTGCCCCTCGTCCAGTCGTACGGCGTTCGGCTGGCCGTGGACCGTCGCACCTAGCCGCCCAGTTTCCGCATTGCCCCGGACGTCCCGTAAGCCAAGGTGGCAAGCCAGACGAACGGTCTCCCGGGCCACGGACGCACATCCCTCGCACGCGCTGCCGGTGGCAAGCGGCAGGCGCGCGGTTCCGTTGAAGAAAACGTCTAGTGCCTTGGCACCGGCGAAGATCTGATCCGCCACGCCGAGCCCGGCGATGGCAAGGCGATCGGCAGTCACGTGCGCCACCTCGTACGCATAGGTTTCCGCGTATTCCGCGCCGGTGCTAGCGTGGGTTTCTGACGTATATCGCCCGCCCGGCATGCACG
>JBFJYU010000144.1:0-8071 GCA_041622435.1 Thermoplasmatota archaeon
CCCGCCCAGCTCACCCCGCCTCCGTCGCACACGCCCGCTCCCTCGGCCGGAGCCACCAGCGGCATCCCCCAGGATGCCCGCACATGGGCCATGGCCACACACCTCTCGGCGCTCTCCGGGTTCCTCTGGCCCATTGGCTTCCTCGTCGGCCCGCTCATCATCTGGCTCATCAAGCGCGACTCCCACCCTTTCATTGACGCCAGCGGCAAGGCGGCGGTCAACTTCCAGATCACGATGTTCATCGCCGTGGTCGTGCTGTTCGTCATCTTCATGCCCCTGTTCTTCGCCGGAGCCATCCGGGGGCCCTTCATGTGGGACAACATGGAGTTCGGCATGCCGGGCTGGCCGTTCTACATCCCGTTCGGCATGGTCTTCGCGGCGGCCCTCGTGGCGCTGCTCGAACTGATCTTCGTCCTCATCGCGTCCGTGCGAGCCAACGACGGCGTGCCCTACCGCTACCCGATCGCGATCCCCTTCCTGCGCTAGGCTGTGGGCCGCCAACCGGACCCCGCCCCCAGGACCCCAGGGCGCAGGCCCCCCCGGCCCCCCGGCCCCCGGGCCCCCGGGTTGTACGGGTTCGGGGGTGTCGGGCCCGGCGGTCGCCCGCGCCCGGAGCGCCAGGTGGAAAGCATCCCCTCTGCGCGCGGCTCTTGAGGCGGCGGCGACGAACCGTGTGCATGGAGCCCGTTCTCGCCACCCTGAAGACGAGGGGCATCCACGGCGTAGCCACTTTGGTCGTGACGCCCGTACGCGTGCTGTACGAGTTGAACGGCCCCATGCGGCGCGAGGTTCTCGCGCTGCCCTTGGAGGAGGTGGTATTTCTGTCCCGCCGGCGGCTCCGGTCGCCGACGTGGCTCAACGTTTCTCTTGGTTTTGCGGTGCTGGCAGCCGTCATGGCAATCCCCATGATGGCCGGCGGACCCCTCGGCGGCATGTTCGCCATGGTGGGCTTCTGCCTCATGCTCTCCGGCGCTGGCGCGACCTTGGGCGTCCACGCCTGGGATACCCGCACGCAGTTGATCCTCGCCACCGAGCGCCTTCGCATCACCATCAGCGGCCGGCACGACCGCGAGATTGTGGATGTGCTGCGTGTGCTTGAGCACGCCCGCAGCGGCCCAACTGGAAACCATGAAGAGGCGCCGCAAGGGTGGACGTTGCATGACCGGAGCAGCCGACCTGCGCGCCCGTACCTGTCGCCCGTGCGAGGGGGGCGAGGAGCCGCTCAGCCCGGCGCAGGCGCGGGCGCTGCTGACGGAGGTGCCGATGTGGCGCTTGGAGGGCAGCTCGATCCGGCGTATGTGGCGGGCGGCCGACTTCCAGACAGCGATGCGGTTTCTCAACGCGGTCGGCGAGGTCGCCGAGGCCGAGGGACACCATCCGGATCTGCACCTGACCGGCTACCGTAACGTGGCGATCGTGTTGTCGACGCACGCCATCGGCGGCTTGTCCGACAACGATTTCATTCTGGCGGCCAAGATCGACGACTTGCCCGGCCCCGACGCCTAGGCGTCGAAGAAACCATGTGCCCGGCGGCCAATCACGCCGCATGGGTCTGTCCGATCAGCTAACGTTCTACGATCTGGTGGGCCTGATCATCCCTGGCGGTGCGGTACTGGCGCCTGTGGCGTGGGCCGTGCTGAGCCTCAACTGGGCGACCTGGCCGGCCATGGACCCGTTGATGCTGGCGGGGGCTGCCCTCGGCGCTGCGTACGTTCTGGGCCACTTGGCGCAACTGGTCACGCGGTTGCCTGGCGTGGACGGGTTCATCGAGGCGCACGGCAGCGGGCACCCGTACGAGGAGACGCTGCTCGACCCCGCGTTGGCACGCCGGCCGGCCGCTGGCTCAGGGCAGGCCGGCGACGCCGGCGAAGCCGACGGCGCTGACCGCGCAGACCGCGCCGGCGATGCCGGTGGTCTCAGCCCGATCTTCCATGAGCGGCTGGCCTGGGGCCTGGAAAATTCCTTGGCGTTCCCGCCCGACCTGGCCAGCCCCGAGGGTCGCCGCGAAGCCTTCGGTCTCTGCTACGCCCACATCGTCCAGTTCGGCAATCCTGGGCGCATCCAGTTGTTCAAGGGCCTGTCCGGCTTCTACCGGGGCATGCTGACGGCGGCCGTCGTCACCGTTGCCGCGGGTCTCACCACCATGGCGGTCCTCGTGTCGCGCACCCCGGTCGCCGCCGGGTTCACGCTTGGCGCCGCAGTCGGCCTGACGCTCCTCGGAGCGTCCGGCGCCATCCTGTTTCTGCGGGGCTTTCACCAGATGGACCGGCGCTTCGTGCTGGCCGTGCTGCGCAGCTTCTACGTGCTCGCCTGCTGCGGCGCCGCGACCCCGTCCGCGGAGCCCCGCGGGCCGGCGGACATCCGGCTTGAGCCCCAGCAAGCCTGAAGGACCACTCCCGCCTCGCCGCCGCCCATGGCCGACGCCGACGCGATCGTCTCCCTCGTGCAACAGGTCCTGCCCGAAGCCCGCGTGCACCCCACCGACCTGACTGGCGGCGGCGACCACTGGCACTGCGTCGTCGTTGACGCGTCCTTCGACGGCCTGCGGCCCCTGGCGCGCCAGCGCATCATCCTCGACGCGTTTGCCCCCCACATCGCCTCGGGCGTCGTCCACGCCCTTGACCTGAAGTGCCTCACGCCCGACGAATTGGCCACGCGCCACGGTGGCGTCGTACCGGCTCCCTTCCGGCCCCATGGCCCCGGCGAGGGCCAGCACCCCGGCGCCTGGTGAGCGCCGCCACGCCAAGCTTCATCACGCGCCGCGGCTCAGGTCATGACATGAGTCTACCCCTTGCCGGCGCCCCGGCCCCCGCCCCGGCCGCCGCAGCCCCCGGCGCGCTGAGCCCTGAACTGAAGAACGAACTCGACGCCCTGGTCAAGGAACACGACGTGGTGCTCTTCATGAAGGGCACCCCCGAGGCGCCCCAGTGCGGTTTCAGCAACCGCGCGGCCCAGGTGCTCGCCCAACTTGATCGCCCGTTCCACGCGGTCAACGTGTTTGCCGCCCCCGACCCGTACGCGTACGTCCAGGCGCTGGCCGAATGGGCGCAGTTCCCCACGCTCCCCCAGATTTGGGTGAAGGGCGAACTGATTGGCGGCAGCGACATCGCCCTCGACCTGTTCGAGAGCGGCGAACTGCAAGAAATGCTCGCCTAAGGCCCGGCCGGCTGGGGCCCGTTGCGAAACACTTCGGGCCCGAAGTCGATGTCCCCCGGCGCCGAACGGACGAAGCGGTTGGTGAGCTCGCCGTCGACGCGCGAGGCATAGGCGACGACCAGGTCGCCGTCGGGGGTTTGGCGCAGTTGCAGGAAGTCCCCGAGGCTGCGCCCGAAGAACCCCTCCAGCACCGGCTCCGGGTCTGCCCTGACAGTGGTCCACGTGGGCTGCGTGGTGTCGGCGTCCAGTGAATAGGAGATCTTGAGGTGCCAGACGGCTTCGTCCGCCTCGTTGGCGCGCTTGACGTTCTCCGCCTCGTAGTAGGCGAGGGCGACCACGCCCTCCAATCCTGCGACGAGCCAGGGTTTGTCCACCAGGCCCGTGCGCGGCGTCACCGGATGCGGCCCGGCCACGGTCCCGTCGGGGTGGATCGCGAAGACGCTGATGGCTGAATGGTCCTCGCTGGCGGAGTGAGTGACGGGCACGTACGTGATGCTGGCGGCGTCGGCGGCGCCCTGCATGTAGAATTCGCTGCCTTCGTCGTCGCCCTGAAGCGGCAGCGGGATTTGTTCCCCCCAATTCGCCCCGCCGTCAAGGCTGATCCAGGCGGACGGCTGCTGGGGGCACCCAGCAATGATCAGGTGGTCGCGCACCGGGCCCTGGCCGAGGGACATCAGCGGGCAGGGGAATTCCTGGCCGCCGAGGCGATCCCAGGTCAAACCGCCGTCGTCGCTGCTGTAGAACCAGGTGCTGCTCGCCGTGTTGTACGCGATGAAGACCTCATCCTCGGCGCCGGCGCGCACCCACGGGCGATCGACAAGGGGCGGGAAGACATCCGGCTTCGTGTGGATGTGCTCGCCGTCGGCCGCGTATTTGGTGAAATACGCCGTGGCTGCCGAGATGTCGAAAAAGTATACGTTGCCGGCGTCGTCGATGGCAAAATCGCCCTCGATTCCAAAGGCGTCGCGCAAGACGCCAGTACCCTGAGCGAATTCGAGGGGCTCGAACGTCTCTCCGCCGTCGAAGGAGCGCCAGATGGGGGGCGACTGCCCGATGCAGCACACCGCCGAGTACCAGATCGTGCCGTCCCCGGCCACCTCCACCTGTGGTTCGCCGAAGGCTCCGCAGGGGCTGCGGTAGGTCAGGTACGGCGGGCAATCCAGGTCCACGGGCGGCAGCAGCGACAGCACGGCCTGCACCGGGTCCGGGGCGCCGTCCCGTCCGTCCGTCGACGAGTCCATGCATCCGGCGAGGGTGAGCATCAACACGGCGGCCGCGGCTGCGCGCATGACCAGCAAGGCGGCCGGCGCCTCTTGATGCTTGGCCCCGCCCGCGCCACGGCCACCGAGGCCGGGAGCCCCCGGGGCGGCCAGGGCTTTCATCCTGGCCAGGTATTGTAAACACGGGTCGGCGTCCCGCCACGGCCCGACCTGGCCGGCGAACCGGTTAAGCCCGGCCCCCCGGTGCCCGAGCCGTGGTTGGTCAGGCTGCTGCGGGTGACGCAAGCTTCGTACCGTACATCGATCCCAAGCGCACGCTCCCCGAGTTGACGGTCAAGGCCATCCTCCTCGGCATCGTGCTCTCGATGATCCTCGGTGCGGCGAACATGTACCTTGGACTGCGCGTCGGCTTGACCGTTTCCGCGTCGATCCCGGCGGCGGTCATTTCGATGGGCATTCTGCGCCTGTTTCGCAAGCGTAACGTCCTCGAGAACAACATGGTGCAGACCGGCGCTTCCGCCGGCGAGTCACTGGCGGCGGGTGTCCTGTTCACCATTCCGGCGCTGCTGCTTCTTGGCTACTGGACGGAAGTGAGCTACTGGGAGACTACGCTAATTGCGCTCACGGGCGGTGTGCTCGGTGTCCTGTTCACGGTCCCGCTGAGGCGCGCCCTGATCGTCGAGGCGCAACTGCTGTTTCCTGAGGGCATTGCAACCAGCGAGGTTCTCAAGGCCGGCGACGCCGGCGATAGCCTGGCCGAGGACGACCCCGCCCGCGCCGGCCACGCAGCCGCCGGCGCCGGAGTCGGTGCCCTGGTGGCCGGTGCTGTCGTCGGCTTGCTGTACAAGTTCATGCAGTCGGGCCTCCAACTGTGGGGCTCCACCGCCGACGCCGCCGCGCGCTTCCGGGATCGGGGCATCGTCGCCTTCGGCCTGGATCTCAGCCCGGCCCTGCTGGGTGTCGGATACATCATTGGGCTGCGCATCGCGGCGCTGGTCTTCCTGGGAGGCGTCACGGGATGGCTGGTGGGCATTCCTTTGTACTCGGCCTTTGCCGACTCGACCCTCGTCGAAACCGGCGACACGCTGCCTGAACTGTTGGACCGATTCCCGGAGGATGCAGTGGTGGACCTGGGCGACGGCGAGGGTGCCGTCGACTTCACCAAACTTGACCCGCTGCCGGCCGCCGGCCTGCTGTGGAGCAGCCGCATCCGCTACCTCGGCGTCGGCGCCATGCTGGTGGGCGGCCTCTGGTCGCTGCTCAAGCTCCGCCGGCCCCTCGTCGACGCCATCTCGGGCGGCCTGGCTGCGGCGCGCTTGAAGCGCCAGGATGGCGCGGCAGAAGTGCCCCGCACCCAGCAGGAACTGGGAATGGGCGCCACCATGCTCGGCGTTGCCGCATTGACCATTCCCCTGTTCGGCCTCTACTGGTACGCGACGGACTCGTTCCTGGTGGCCGGCGTCATGGCGGCCATCATGCTGGTCACGGGCTTCCTGTTCAGCGCCGTGGGCGGTTACATGGCCGGCCTGGTGGGGTCCACGAACAACCCCATCAGCGGTGTCACGATCCTCACTGTCCTGGCGGCGGCGTTCAGCCTCAAATTCCTCGACGTTGACCCGAGCGTCGGCCCGGCGGCCACGATCATGGTCGCAGCCGTCATCGCATCGGCCGGCGCCATCGCCGCCGACAACATGCAGGACCTCAAGGCGGGCTACCTGCTGGGTGCCACGCCCAAGCGCCAGCAAACCATGCAAGTGGTCGGCGTGACGGCCGCGGCACTCGTCATGGCGCCCGTGCTGCAACTGCTGCACGACGCGTACACGATCGGTAGCGCCGACCTGCCCGCGCCCCAGGCCGGACTCATGCAGGCCGTCAGCGTCTTCGTGTTCAACGGCGGGCTGCCCATCACGATGGTCGCCATCGGCGCCGCCATCGCCGTCGCCCTCATCGGCCTCGACGAGTTCCTCGCCGCCCGGCGCGCCAGCTTCCGCACGCCCGTCATGCCGGTCGCCGTCGGCATCTACCTCCCCGTTGGCCTGTCCACGCCCATCTTCGCCGGCGGCTTGCTGGCCTGGGCGCTGGCCCGCGCCTACCGCCGCCCCAGCCGCGAACCGCACGCCGAGGAGGGCCTGCGCGCCGGCGTCCTGTTCTCCAGCGGCCTGATTGCCGGCGAAGCGCTGGTGGGCATCTTGGTGGCAGGCATCCTCGCGTACTTCGCCAGCACGACGCCCGCCGGCCAAGCCATCGAGGTGCCCCTGTTCCTCTCGGACGGCGCCCTCGTTTGGCCGGGCCTACTGATGATGGGCTACGTCGCCTTGGTTCTCGGGTACCTCGTCATGCGGCCCGTGATCGCGAGGCGCGCTTGACGCAGGTCGAAGACGCCTCGGGCCGCGTGCCGGTCCGGACCGACGCCGCCTGGGATGTCGACGAGTACGGGCGCGTGGCGCTGCGGCGGCGCAAGTTCGGCCGCATCGGGACGGCTGTGCTGCGGTTGTTTCGCATGAAGCCGGAGCTGACCATCCGGCTCGACGCCCTGGGGAGCGCCGTCTGGCAGTTAATCGATGACCAGCGCACCGCCGACGCCATCGTCGCCCGGCTGAAGGCGCAGTTCCCCGACGAACCGGACCTTGCCCGGCGGCTTGGCAGCTACCTGAGCACGCTGGCGTCCAGTGGCTTCATCCGACTCCGCTAGCAGACCGGCCATCTGCGGTGCCGCCAGTGGGTTCTGGCTTCTGCATCGACGCGGCCGCCAAAACGTTCCAATAGGTCTTCCTGGCGTGAAACGGGTATGAAGCCCTACGCGCTGGTCACATGTCTGGTGGCCCTCGGCTCCCTCTTGGGTGGCTGCCTGGACGACGAAACGGCATCGGTACAGGAAGACGCCAGTCCGTACGGGCCGGGCTCCGGCGAGGCCGGAGCCCACGGGGAGCCCACGGTCATGGAGGGCGACGTCGACACCGCCATGTCGGTTCCCTTCTGGCGTGCCAGCAAGGAAATCGTCATCACCAACGACTTCGGCGGCGCGACGTTGAGCCAGGTGGACGCCGCCACCAAGAACGGCTACGTGAACGTGGTGCCGTCCGAGGGTGGCGATTACCGCGTGGTCATCCACCTGTCGGCGCACGGCATGACGCCGCAGCAGGCCGAAGAGCGCCTGGCATCGTTTGAGGTCCAGCACACCGACGACTTGTCCGGCGGCGTCCTCAGCCTCTCCACCATCGTCGATTTCGACGATCAAGCTGACTTCGTCTTCTTCAGCGGCCCCGACGGCGGCGCCGACATCACGGTCTTCCTGCCCCGCGCTCCGGGTCATGATGTTCGCGCCGCGACGGCCAACGGAGGCGTCGAGATGGCCGACCTCCAGGGCCCGTCCTTCACGGCCGAATCCAGCAACGGCCGCGTGGTGTTCTCGCACCTGGTTGCCGACGCGCTGAGCGCCAGCACCTCCAACGGCGACATCAACATCCATGGCGTCGCCAGTCGCGTCACCGCGGCGTCGAGCAACGGCGACATCGTCGCGGCTGTCACCAGCAAGGAGTCCGGTGGCTACGCGCTGGCCACGAGCAACGGCGACGTGGTCCTCGCAGTCAACGGCAGCTCCGCGTACGGCTACGAAGTGAGCGCCGGCACCAGCAACGGCGAAATCGTCGTTGAACTGGACGATGTTGTGGATGTCGAGCCGGCCGGCGACGGCC
>JBFJYU010000145.1:0-7992 GCA_041622435.1 Thermoplasmatota archaeon
CCGCAGGCGCCAGCGCGCTACTGCCCGGACTCGATCCCCTCGGGGGCATCAGCGCCTCCCAGAGCGTCTCCAGTCCGGCGGGCCAGGTCGCAGCCCACGCCAACAGCGGCGAGGTCTGCGCCGACGCCAACCTCGACCCGGCCGGCGTCACCGGTGCCGCCACCAGCGCAGCCCAGCCGGCCCTCGGAGCTGCTGGCGGAGTGACCGGCACAGCCTCCGGGGCCGTCGGATCGGTCCCCGTCGTTGGCGGTGTCGCCGGCAGCATCGGCGGGCTGCCCAACACGGCCACGGGCCTGGCCCAGCAGGCCAGCGTATCCGTCTCAAGCCAGGCGTGCGTTGACGTTCCGTCCGCCGAGTTGCCGGCCCTGCCCGACGTCCCCTTGGGCCAGTCTGGCTCCGGCAGCGGCCGCGGCCCGATCTCGTCGGCCATCCACAACGGCACCGACGCCGTCGGCGCGGCCATCAAGGCAGCCTGGGACTCCGTCGCCAGCCTGTTTTAGGCCAATCCAATCCTCTGCCCCCTCATCTCCCTCCCCCTGCGCCCCCGTTCATCTGTTGGGGCCGTCAATCTTTTCGTGAACAGTCAAAGCCCCAGAAACCGATAGTAAGGGTTCCCGAGGTAGGTGATGGAACCCAAGGATTTCCTACAAAATGCGGAGTCAACCAAAACTCCGCATCGCGCCCCGACCGAGCTCCAGGTGCTGCGCGCCTTGTCGCTGCGCCCAGGTGCCTCGCCCGCAGAAGTGAAGCAATTGACCGGCCGGGCGTGGGGTTCGGTCGACCACGCGCTCTACCGTTTGTGCAAACGCCGGAAAGTGCGCGTGGTGGCTGTCGGCGGCAAGCGCCGGTTCTTCCTTGCAGCCCACGAGGACTCGGCGGCGTTCATGCTGCCGCGCACCACGCTCCGGGTCTTGCATGCCATCCGGCTGTACCCGTTGGCCACGACGGTGGATTTGGCCCGAATCACCGGCCTCGACAAGGCCGAGGTCAGCCGTGCCGCGACCTCGTTGGCCAAGAACCGCTGGATCGAGCGGGTTCGCCAGGGACGCGGCGTCATCCACATGGCGGCCGACCTGTGCGCCGACGACGAACGCACCTAGCAGGCGGCACGCTGCGCGGCTCTGCAACCGCCGGCCCACTGCGAGCCGACGGTACACGGGCGGCGTGGGCGCTCGGGCCGCCTGGGCCCGGCCGCGGATCCGCCCGCCGCGTCGCGCCTAGCTGGAGCGGCCGCGCGACCTGAGCACCTCGTCCAAGGTGCCCCGCGCATCCACCAAGTGACGGAGCCACGGCAACAGCCGCTCATCGGAGTCAGGCGTCAGAAACGGCCGTTGCAAGCGCTCGGCCATGTCCAGCACCGCGGACAGCATCATGATCTTCTGCCACGCTGGCGCCCGGGCCTGGAGGTGCCGGTACACCGCCATCAGCTCGTCGCGCTGGACGGCGCCGCCCTGCCCCAGCGTCAGCGTCGCCCGCAGCAACGCCCGGCCCTTGGCGGTCTGCGCCAGCGAACTCCACGCCGCCCCCAAATCGACGGGTTCGTCGCGGGCGTCCTGCACGGCCAGGGTGGCGCCAACGGCGTGCAGGATGGAACTGCCGCAATCGGGCCGTTCGAGCGCGGCGCTCAACAAGGCCAGCCGGTCCTGGGGCGCCAGCGGGCCGTGGTGGAGGGCGTCGTCGTAGGCCAGTCGTACAACGGGGCTGAGGACTTCGCCGGGGCTGCCCGGAACCAGTAGGGCCGGCAGCAAGGGAGTGGGGGGCATGCGCCCGTGGAATGCATCCATGGTGGAATGCAACCTTTGGCCGGCGCCGGTTATCTTCTTGCGGGTCAGGTTCAGCGCGTGCTTGGCGCGGCGGCCACGACTTGTGCGGCCGGGGCCCCGAGGCGCAGGCAACGACCTGCGGGGTCGTCGGCCGGGGCGTCGGACAGCAGATCCTGCAGGCGCTGGGTGGGGAACACTTGGCGGCTGCGACCGCCGCTCATGCGAACGATCAGGCCCTCCCGCTCAAGGCGGGCGAGGTGGCGGTGGACGCTGCTGTCGGCGAGGCGCAGCGACTGGGCCAGGGTAACCTGGTTGGCGCCGGGCTGGGCGAGGACTTCCTGCGCCACCGCGCGGTGCCCGGAGTCCCGCAGCACGCAGCGCGCGTCCTTGTTTTGCACGGCGGCCGTCTCGCGGTCGAACCAGCACAACTTGCCATCCACCTTGCGGCTCACGACCCTGCCCTCGCGCTCAAGGATACGCAGGTGGCTGTTGCAGCAGTTCCAGCTCAGGTTGACCAGCGGCGCCAGGCGGCGCACGTGGACCCCGGGATCGGCCGCCACCATTGCGTGAAGTCGTTCGCGGTACGGATTGGGTCGAGCCACACGAGCCATGCCCTCTAGTTATGGAGCTGCCGAGGCTAGTCCCTCCGGTAAAGACCCGCAACCGGCGCCGGCATGGTTTGGGGTTTACCTCCAAACGGCTCGCCGCAGCGCAGTCGGGCCCCTGCGCAGCGCCTTGGCGGCGGCCCTTCCGGCGATTTGCGCCGTTGCTCATAGCCGGCCAACGACCCGATTGGGTGCTGGTGAGCAGATGAGCACACCTCAGACACCCAATAGCAAGCCCCGGCTCCGCATCGCAGCGGTTCTGGCGGTTACGGCCCTCCTGGCCGTCGCTGCCACGGGGTACCAGCTTCTGGATCGTACGCAGGGCAGCGGCGAGCCAGTGCACATCGTTCCTTCTATCGACGAAACCGAGGTAGCACCCCTCGACAGCCAACAGGTCGTGGATGATGCCATCCTGGAAATGGAGGCGATCGCCAACCAGAGTTCGAGCGCGTGGGCGCAACTGGCCGCCGAGGCGCGGGCCACCGCCGACGCCGAGGTCAACAGCACTGCCGAAGCCGCGGCGGCAGCCGTCGCGGAGGCCTCCAGCGAGGCGGGCCAGGCCGTGGCGGCCGCCGGCGATGTCAACGACACGCTGGTTGCAGCGCCCGAGGATTACCTGGGCGGCGAGGTTGAAGCCGACACGCCCGATGTCCAGGAGTACGAGACGCCGGAGTACACGGCGGAAACGGAAACCGACACGGGCGGCGTGGGTTCGTTCGACGGCACCCCGAGCAGCGTCGGAGTGCGCGGCGGCCTCAACCTCCCCATCACTGGTGTCGAGGGCCTTGACGCGGCCTTCGGCGCCATGGCGGAAGCCTACGTGGAGGTGCGCGGGACGATCGTCGCCAACGTTGAGGAAAACGAAACGAGCGGCTTCCTGTGGAACGACGACGACCTCGGCACGGCCGGCGTGAGTCCCAGCAACGCCTTCAACGAGGGCGAGGCGATCACCTACGCCGCGGCCCCGGACGAGGAGGGCGCGGCCGAAGCGTGGGCGCACGCCAACGGCACCCTTGAGGCCGCGGGCGCGGCGCTGGCCACGACCCTCTCCGGCGTCAACGTGACCATCGAGGTCCAGTCGAACCTGGCGGCGGCCGTCGAGGCGGAGATCGAGCAGAGCCTGGAAGCCGCGGCGGAAGCCGAGGCGAGCATCCAGGCCGAGGCCGACGCCCGCGTCGAGGCGACGTTTGCCGCCAGCGCCGAGGCCGAGGCGGAGATCCACGCCCAGGCCGAGCAGCAGATCGAGGCGATCCGCAGCGTTCAGTTGGACGCCAGCGAGCAGGTCCAACTGGCCGCCCAGGAAGAGGCCGACGTAATCATCGACCAGGGCGCGCACGCGGCGCAGCAACTGGAGGCCCAGGCCGGCGCTGTGCTGAGCCAGGCCGCCGAGGCGACCGCCGCCATCCGCGCCAACCTGGAGGCGGCCCTGTCGGTTCTGGCCGGCATCGAGGAGACCAGCGGCACCAGCATGCACGCGCAGGCCCAGGCGCTCGCCCGGGCGGCGACGGCGGCCGAAGCCCGCGTTTGGGCCCAGGCCAACGCCCAGGCCGATGCGCTGATGCGCCAATCAAGCGCCGCGACGGCGCGCGCGCAGGTGCAAGCCCACGCGGTCTTGCAGGCCAGCGCCAACGCCGAGGCTGCCATCAACGCCAAGGCCGAGGTGGCCGTGAGCGCCGTGCTGCGCGCCGAGGCGTACGCGGTGGCCAAGGTTCACGCGGAGGCCGAAGCCACGGCGCGCGCCCATTTGAGCGCCGCCGCGAGCGCCTTCTTCAAGGTGCGCGCCGAGGTCAACGCCCACATCCGGCTCGTCCTGTCGGCGGCCGTGGAGGCCAACGCTGCGGCGAAGATCACGCTGGATGGCGGCCGTGACATCGGTGACAACGTCGGCTACGACACGGATGTGGAGGTCCAGCGCGACATCGACTACATCCGCGAGGTCGAGGCCGATTACGCGCGCCAGGAACAACTCGACACGGACCACCGCGAAGAGCACTGGGGCGGCGTTGCCAACAACCTGACGACCGAGAAGGACCTGACAGTCCTGACCGCGTACGAGTTGCTGACAGACGTCGACTACGGCTACTGGGTCGTCGCGCAGACGGCGAAGGACCTCGAGTTGCTTGAGCACCAGTACCTCTAGGGTCACAGCCCAACCGTCCCCCGCTTTCCCCGACTTTCCCCGACCCCCGACTTTCCCCGACCTCCCCCGCTTTCGCCTCCCTCCGCCGTCTGCGCCACCTCCGCCCGTCGATTTCCCCCATCCACCTCTGTCTCGGCCCCGTTTTTTTGTTCCAACCTGGCAGCCCACGCCGGGCGCCGACGCTGTCGCGCGCCGCCGCCGGCCCGCCCGCCCCCAGGACGGCCGCAACGGTTCCGCCGGTTCGCACGGAGACTCATACCCCCCGACGCGAGAGTCATGTGTGGTGACTCTGTGGAGGATAAGTCCCCTGCCCCAAAGACCCGCCCGAACAACCACCGCGTGCCCACCCGCCGCACTCCGGTTGTCGGATCGACGCGACGGCTCCCCCTCGTGCTGGGGGCCATCGGCCTCGCGTCCCTGTTACTCCTTGCCCTGACCATGAATGCCGGTCTGCTGGACCGGGGAAGCCTGCGCGGCGGCGACGAGGCGTCGTTTCGCGGCCAAAACGACGACGACTACACGCTCCACTCGATTCCGGGGCTGGAGAGCGCCAACGCGTCAGCCGTCAGCGACGCGCTGGCACAACTCGACGGTGCGACGGCACTCGCCACCCAAACGGTTCTCGGCTCCATCGCCGAGGGCGACACCAACCTGGATCGCGCCCTCGGCCAAACGGCGGGGCTTCCGATGGTTCCCACCGACTACCTGCCTGGTGCGGCCCCGGACCTTGGCGACCTCGGCGTCGCCGGCTACGACATCCCGCACCTGGGGTCGTTCCATGCCAGCGACCTCGGCGGTGTCGGCCAATGGGCGCCCGGCGGCCTGCCGCTGCTGGGCCGGGACGGCATCATCCTGCCAGCCACCGGCAACCCCGAACTGGACGGCGCGCTCCAGATGCTCACCGAAGCGCTCGGCGACCTGGACAGCTTGGGCGGCGGCGACCTCGATTCGCTGACCGAGGGCGCCGTTGGCGACGATGTCACCGGGCCGCTGGACGACCTCGGCCTGCCCACCGGCGACCTGGGCCTGCCCACCGATGGGCTGGGACTACCCACCGACGGCCTTGGGCTACCAACCGATGGCTTGGGCCTCGGCGGCGGACCAACCGACACCCTGGAGGGAACCAGCCATTCGCTCAGCCCCGACGAAGAGGGCGCGCGCGATGCCCGAGCCCACGCCGAGGCACTGGTTACCACAGCCACCGGCGCGCTCGACACGGCCGGCAACGGCCTCGGCCGCGTCCAGTCCACCCAGGGCCAGCTCGTCGCCAACGTCCAGGCGGCACTCGCCCAGGCAGAGGCGCTGGTGGCCAACGGCCACGCCAGCCTCGACGCCCAAGCGGAAGCCCGAATCAGGGAAGCCCTGGCGCAGGGTCAGGCGGCCATCGCCGACGCCGAGGCCAGCGTTGACACCTACCTGGACCAGATCGCCGCCGCCGACGCCGAGGCTGAAGCCGCCATCGCCACCGCGCTATCGACCCAGACCGCGACGCTCGAAGCCCTGTCCGGCCAACTGGGCGCCGACCTGGAAGCCCAGGCCCAGGCCATCCTGGAGGCAAGCGCAGCCCACGAGGCCAACATCCAGGCCGCCTCCCAGCGGGCGCTCGACGCGCTTGAGTCGACGCCAGACATCGACGCCGTGGAGGCCGCCAACACCGCCAGCGCCATCCGCGCCGAAGCCGACGCCCTGATCAGCGAGATCAACGACGAGGCTGACACCCAGATCGCGGCACTCAACGGCGCATCGACGGCCATGCAGCAATCCATCGACGGCACCATCGCCGCCCTGGAGGATGCGGCCAGCCACGCCGCCGAGTTGCGCGCCCAAGCCATCGAGCAAGCCACCAGCGACGCCCTCGGCGCCGGCGCCTACGCCACCGCCCTGGCCCAGGCCACCGCCACCAGCCGCGTCGCCCAGCTTGAGGAGTTGCTTCCCAAGGCGCACGCCCTGCTCGACGTGCGCCACGCCAACCACCTGGAAACCGTTGCCAACGCCGCCTTCGCCCAGAACGACGCCGCAGCCGCACTCGTTGGGAGCGCAAGGGACCTGGTGGGACGCGTGGGCGCCCAAGCCGACGCCGAGGTGTCCCAGGACATCGGCTACATCCAAGTCGTTGCCCAGCAATACGGCGACCAAATGGCCCTGGACACCGACAAGCGCGAGGAGTACTGGGCCGACGTGGCCGGGCTACTCGACGGACAACTCGACACCGTCATCATCGCTGGCGGCGACCTGCTGAGCCAAGCGGACGCCGCGGGCGCCCTCGTGGACCAGACGCGCTCGCAACTTAGTGCCCTGCTTGGGAGTCCCTGAAGGACGAACCGACCTCATCCCCCTCCAACTCCGTTTCCTTGAGCAGGCCCAGCGCCTCGTCCAACTCCGGCTCCGGCTGGGCGCCGAGGGTCTCGTCGACCAGGTGAACATCATCGACGACCGCCCCAAGCAGGCGCCAGCCGTCGAGAACCCGCGCCAGGCCGGGCGCGTCCCTCGCATGCACGAACGCCAACAGGCGCGAAGGGTGAGACACGAGACGGTAGCACCGCTCCGTGGCCGGCGCGGCCATGATCGCGTTGACCAACTCCTCCATTTCGTCGGGGACATCCAGCGTCACCCAGGCGTGCACGCGCAGATCCAGCGCCTCGGGGTTGATCAGGACACGATAACCTCGGATCACGCCCTGTTCCTCCAGGCGGCGCAGGCGATCCCGCGCGGTGCTGTACGACAAGCCGGTTGCCCGCGCCAGTTCAGCCACCGGAATGCGGCCGCTGCGCCGTAGGATATCGATCAGGTCGTCGCTCATGGGTCACCGAATCGAAACGGCCGTGGGTTCCAGGGAATCCACGCGGGGGGCGTGGAGCAGGTGGGGCTTCGACGAACGCGGGCGAGTCGGTCGCAGAGCGGCCAGTTGGGCCGTCCACGTGATGTGCAAGTCGGTGCCCTCGACGGCGTTGCGCACGAGCCGGTTGAGTTCGTCCATGCTGCTGGCCACGGCCTCAATAGCGAGGCGGTAGCGGCCCGCGCCCTGGAACACGTGCTGAACCCAATCGTTCCGGGCGAGCTGGTTGAGCATGGCGGGGCGCACCGGCGCGGAGCCGGTGAGGAACACGAGCGCGTGCACGGGGCGGCCGAGCTTGGCTTCGTCGAGCAGCGCCGTGTAGCCGCGGATGATGCCGCGCCGCTCCATCGCGAGAATGCGGTCCCGGGCGGAGTTCACACTGCACCCAAGTTCGGCTGCGATCTCGGAGTAGTTCTTGCGGGCGTCGAGCGCGAGCAGGCGCAGGATCCGCAGATTCATCGAGTCTGGACGGGGTACTTCTTTTCGGGGCCGCATGGCAACACCTTCGAACCAAGATGTAGCAGGCGAGAGCGCTGTTTCGGCATGACGGTCCGGGCCGCCCTAATCAGCAGGGAAACGCTCCCATGTGTGCAGTCAACGGCCGCGCCGCGGCTGGCGGCGCGGGCCCGGCGGCCCGTGGCGCCGTCG
>JBFJYU010000146.1:0-7980 GCA_041622435.1 Thermoplasmatota archaeon
GCCATGGACATCGACCCCGATGGCCGCGTCCAACACACGTCGTTCCACACCAGCCTCATCCGGGTCACCGAGAACTTGGCCTACGACGACGCCCTGCGCCGCGCCGAGGCTGGCGAGTCGTACTTCCATAAACTCCTCGAGCTGGCCGACCGGATGCGCAGCCACCGGCGAGGCCTTGCCCTGGAGACTGGCGAATTGAAGGTTCTCCTGGAGGAATCCGGTTTCAGCGCCCTCGAAAAACACGCCAACCCGGCCACGCGCATGATTGAGGTGTTCATGGTGGCCGCCAACGAGGCCGTCGCCCGGCACCTCAACGAGCGCGGCGTCGGCCTCCTGTACCGCTGCCACCCGCTGCCCGACCCCGCCAAGGCGGAGCGCTTCCAGCACCAACTGGCGACCATGGGCTTCGAGGTGGACATGACCCTCCCCAAGCGCGCGGCGGCAACCAAGGCCGCGGCGGCGGGGCAGGCCGCCGACAGCCTCCTGGAGCAACTCAAGGCGGGTGGCGGCAAGCTCAACTTGTTTGGCGGCGGCATGGGCCTGTCCGGCCAGCCTGAGCCGGAAGAGGACGAGCCCGAGGACGAAGGGGAACTTCCCGAGGACGAGGGGTTTGCCGCGCTGAGCGAGGCGGAGCAGGAGGAGTGGTTGCGCCCCTTCCGGGCAGCCGTGGACCTGCTTTCGCAGATCAAGGACCGTGAACTGGCCGAAGTGGCCACCTACAAGCTCCTCGGCGCCATGGGCCGCGCCTACTACGCGCCGGAAAACCAGGGCCACTTCGGCCTCGCATCGACCCATTACGGCCACTTCACCAGCCCCATCCGGCGCTACCCCGACCTCGTCGTCCACCGCAACCTCAAGTGGCTGATCCAGGGCGGCGACCCCGAAACCGGCACCCCGCCCCACGACCTGGACAGCCTACGCAGCCTGTGCGACCACTGTTCCGACCAGGAGCAAGCCGCAGACCAGTTGGAGCGACGCATCAAGGCAAGCGCCCTAGTCCTCGCCAGCCTGCACGGCGACGACGCCCTGGAAACGTCCAAGGCGCGCATCACGGGCATCACGCCGGCCAGCGTCTTCGTTCAGGTCGGCCGCGGCATCGACGCCCGCATCGGCAGCCGGGACCTCCCAGGCGGCCCGTTCCAGGTGGACGAATGGGAATCCATGCTCTTCCTCAGCGACATTGAGGCGCCCCAGCGCTTCGACGCCGAGGACCTGAAGCTGCTGGACGAGTGGTTTGACGACGACCTGGGCGAGGCCCGCATGATCCGCGCCCGCCTCGGCGACCCCGTTCAGGTCCAGTTGGCCGGCCGGGACGTGGCAGCGGGCCGAACCGGCGCCCGCCTCGTCGCGTGGCGCGGCCAGTCGGCCGGGCCCGATAACGACGCCGCCACCGGCTGAAGCTAGTCCTCACGGAGTGACGATGGCCGGGGCCCCCTGCTCCGGTGGCCCCAGGCATCCGGTGGCGGCGCCACGGTTCCACTCGGCCCCCCGCCTCTCACCTTTGGGTCTGGGGCCAACCCTGCAAGCTGAACCTCCGAAGTCGGCCGGCGGCGCCGTAGTCGATCTACACGCCGAGGAACAGGCGAACGATGTTGCGCACACCAGGGCCGATGCCGACCATGATGATGGCGAACTTGACCAGCCCAATCAGGTTCGGGTGCTGTTCGACCTCGTCCTTCGAGTAGATGTCGATCGTGTAAACGACCAGCATGCTGACGGCGAGCTTCAGCGGGGCGAAGGCCAGGAACGTCGGGTGGCTGGCGCCAAACTCCCAGCCGATCGACTCGCTGAAGGCCCTGAACTGCTCGATCACGTAGCCGGACAGCACGTGCTTCTCGCCGTAGTTGGCCAAGTCGAGGCCGAACGACGTGCCGACGCCGTCGAGCGTCTGGCTGAAGATCAGCAGCAGGTTGATCGGGTTCTTGAACGCGGCCGCGACGTCGCTGCCGGTGACCCTGTACCTGGCGCGCGCGACAAGCCAGACAAGGCCCGCGATGGCCGCCGAGATGGCCGGCGCGGCCACAAGGGTCGAGCGCAGGCCGCCACTGGCAACCTTGCCCGGCCACGGGTTGTCCATGTAGGTCACCACGTACACGATGTCGAACACGATGAACGCGATGGCCAGCGGCGTCATCAGGTCCTTCATGCCGATGGTGCCGCGGCGCTCGGCGCGGATGCGTACCGCGAAGAAGGTTGCAGCCGCGACGACCGCCACGATCACGGGATGGATCAGGAAACGAACGGTGTCCCACTCGTAGAGCCACAGGAGAAGCCACACGAGCGTGCCGCCGGCGAACACGAGCCACAACTTCTGGAAGGCGCGCTCAAGGCCGGCGCTGTCGGCCACGCGGCCGAGGTAGATGCCCAAGAGCAGGCTCAGGATACCGCCTGCGGCGTAGAGCAGGTAGATGGGCGGCGTGATGAAGACGTATTCCAGCGGGGCAAGGATGAGGTCGGTGTCTTGCAGGACATGCGCGATGGCGCCAGCAACGACCCACGCCGTTGCGCCGTAGATGGCCTGGGCGTCCATGCTGACCTGGAAATGGCGCAGCATCTGGTACAAGCCCAGAATGCAGACCGCCATGAGAACAACCCAACTCAGTGTGTTGACGAGGTTGTACCCGGCGAAGGCCTCGACGCCGTTGTGGATCATGCTGGCGCGGCCCATGCCGTCGGCCTTGATGGGGCCCCAGTAGTACTTCCACACGAACTGGTCGTAGACCTGACGCGGGGCGATCAGGGTCCCGATCCAGATGAGGAAGGGGATGCCGAGCAGAAGGGCTGGCGCCGTGTAGCCGGGCAGCCGCTCGATCAGGCCGCCGTCGGCTTCGCCGGGCTCGGCCGCATCGGGCGCCGGGGCGGGGGGTTGAGCCGGAGCGTCGTCGGGTTGCTCGGCTTGCGGTGGGAGGGGGGCGTCGGAGTCCATGGTGGTCACAGGAGGCCTTGGTTGCTGGTCCAGGAGAACCAGAGGAGGTAGGCGCCGGCCGCCACGAGGAGGGCCGCGCTTATCTTGCTTATGACCGCGCTTCGCGCCTGGATGGCGTTGAGGGCGCCGCGCCGGCCGGCCGCCACGAGGATCGCGGCGGTGATGACGACGACGGCGACGGCGACCGTGTAGAGCGCGAAGGCGGCGATGCCGGTGAGGGTTCCTTCGAGGAACGCGGCGAGGAGAATGGGGACGAAGACGGGGCCGGTGCAGCCGAAGGCCGCGATACCGTATCCGAGGCCGAAGACGAAGAAGCCGCGACGGCCGTCGGCTTGGCCGACGCCGAGGCCGCGGGTGACGACGCCCCAGTCGAAGCCGGCGAACATGAGGATGCCGAGGACGATGAGCAACACCGCAACGATGGGCGCCAGGAAGGGCACGTAGGGTCGGAGGCTGGGGCCGAAGAGGGCGAGCAACACGGCGATGGCGGCGTAGACGGTGACGATTCCGCCGGTGGTGGCCAATCCGCCGCCGATGGCGCGCCGCTCGCGGCGGCCTCGGGCCGCGCCGGGGTCGTCGCGCAACAGGAATCCGAGGTACGCGGGCAGGAGCCCGATGCTACAGGGGCTGAACACGCTGGCGACGCCGGCGATGAAGGCGAGGCCGAGGATGCCTACGGTGAGGATCGGGACCGACTCGGCGTCGCCCTGGAAGCTGGACTGGATGGCGGCGTCGACGCGGTCAACCGGTGGGATGCCGATGCCGTCGAACACGATGCGGCCGGCGGGGTCGATGATGGTGACCTTGGGCAGTTCGAACGTCTTGTACTTCGTGAACACGCCGTCGGTGTCAAGGGCGTGGCGCCACGGCGTGCCCTCGCTCTTCTGGAGTTCGACGAGCTCCTCCTCGGTTTCGCCGAAGCGGCCGGCCCAAACATCGATGGACACGATCACGAAATCGGTGCGGTTGCCGTACCGCTCGTGCAGCGGCAGGAGCACCTGGTCAGTGAGGATGCGGCACGAGGCGCACGTGACGCCCATGAAGTCGAGCAGAACCGTCTGGCCCCGGTAGTCGGTCAGATTGAAAACCACGGGCGGCCCCTGGGTGCCGTTCTCGTACCCGGTGGACGTGAGCGTGAAGTCCGGCGCCGTCTGCTCCTCGTGCAACGCATTCCAGGCCGCGTACGCGCCGACGCCCAGCCCGGCGGTGACGAGCAGGCCCACCAGGACCCAGGAGCCCCCGCGCACCCATCCCCGCGACGGGCCACGGGGGCCACGTTGACCGGAGGGGTCGGGTGACCTTGCGCCTGCCGCGGGCTCGGGGGGCCCGGCGGTTTCGCGCCGGATCGGGTCGTCGCTCATCCCGGTTGCCCTGGAGCCGTCCCGGTTCATGGGGCTTTGCTTCGCCCGTGGCACGCGCCCTTCAACGGCGTTGCCCGGCTCGGCCGCGGGCGGCCAGGCTCAGCGCGGCCAGCGCGAGGCAGGAGAGGGCCATGAGCGGCCCTGGCCCCGGCGCGCCCCGGTCCCCCGGAGTGCCGGCGACGGTGAAGGCGAAGTAGTGGGTCTCGGCGCACACCATCCAGGCGTCCTCTCCCTGGCAGGACGGATCGCTGGGCTCGATGCCGTGCGGGAACAGTGTCGTGTTGTCCCCCTCCACCAGGAGGAACTGGTAGCCGACGCGCCAGCCCGCCTCGTACTGGACCGGCTTGCCGCTGCCCGGCTGCACGTAATCGCTGGTGTTGAAGCGCCAAAAGGTGTCGTTGACCCGCTCGGCGGGCGTCGGCGGCGCGAAACAGTAGGTTCCCACGCGGCAAATCTGGTACAACACGTCGCTGACGTTATGGTCGGCGCGGAACTGGATGTGGCCCTGCCACTGGGTCAGCGGCTCCACCGGCTCCGGCTCGTGCCAGACCCGCGCCACGTCCGCGAGGCCGGACTCGGCGAGGCGGGTTTGGGCCGCGTCCGATTCGGGGACGGCGGCTCCGGGGGCGGCGGCCAGCGCGAGGGCCAATGCGACCGCCAGGGCGGCGCGGGCCATCAGGCCGGTTGCGTGTGCCGGGCGGCGCGCGCGATCCATGGGCCACCTGTTGTGGTCCCCTCTGAAAACGTTTGTCGCCGCCTGCCGCCCGCCTGCCGCCCGCCTGCGGCGCCCACGCACGCCAACGTTCATCCTTGAGGGCCATGTCGGCCGCCCCGTGGGCAAGTCCTGGGTTCACGCCATGATGCTGGCGTTGGTGCTGACGTGGGGCGTGGCCTTCGTCTCGATCAAGGTGCTGCTCGACGGCGCCATGAACCCGTACCAGGTCACCTGGTACCGTTACGTCCCCCTCCTGATCGCTTACGGCGCGTGGCTCCTCGTCTGGCGCCGGCCGCAACTGCGGGGCCTGAGCGCTGGCGACTGGGGCCGCGTGTTTCTGCTGGGCCTCCTCGGCGTGGTCGGCTACCACATACCCCTCTACTATGGCCTCCAGCCCCGCGGCGGCGTCGAGGTGACGGGCGCCACCGGAGCGATCCTTGTGGCCACGGCGCCCCTGTGGACCCTGCTCGCGGCGGTCGCCAGCCGCCAGGAACGCTTCAACGGCCTCAAGGCCGCCGGCCTCGGCGTTGCGTTTGCCGGCGTGGGCGTCCTGACTTTCTTCGGCAAGACCGAGGAGCAGACCTTCACGTTCGCCGGCCGCGTGCTCGTGATGCTGCTGGCGCCCATCTGCTGGGGCTCGTACTCCGTCGTCGCCAAGCCCCTGGTCGACCGCCTCGGCGGCCTCGTCGTCACGGGACTCACCATGAGCGTCGGAACCCTGCTGTTCCTGCCGTACGGGCTTTCGCAGGGCATCGAGCCGCTGCGCGGCCTCTCCGGCCTCGAATGGTTCTGGCTCGTGTACCTATCCGTGTTTGCCACAGCCATCGGCTACGCCGTGTGGAACATCAGCCTGCGGCACCTGGCCGCCACCGAAGTGACGGCGTACATCTACCTCGTTCCGCTCGTGGCGACGCTGGCGGGCTGGTGGCTGCGCGACGAAGGCGTGACGCTCTGGTTCATCGCCGGCGCGGCGCTCATCCTGGGTGGCGTTGGGCTGGTCAACCGGGCCCGGAGCGTGGCACGCCGCGCCGCGCGCGAGGCCACCACTGGTCCGCATGCACACGGAGCCGACGCCGCCGGCGCACCCGACAAGTCTTAACGCCGCAGCGGCGGGTCCGCAGACGTGGCCGTCCTGGACCTGAACGATATCCTCGCCGCCCGTGACGTGGTGAGTTCGAGTGTCCTCGACACGCCCCTGAAACGCAGCACCACCCTCAGCAAGCGCACCGGCGCCGAATTTTACCTGAAGCTCGAAAACTTCCAGCGCACGGGCTCCTTCAAGGTTCGCGGCGCCCTGAACAAGATCCACGCCCTGACCGACGAGGAAAGGGCGCGCGGCGTCGTGGCCGCGTCCGCCGGCAACCACGCGCAAGGAGTCGCCTTCGCCGCCACCCAGGTGGGCGCCAAATCGGACATCTTCATGCCCGAGGACGCCCCGCTGGCCAAGGTCCAAGCCACCCGGGGCTACGGCGCCGAGGTCCACCTGGTGGGCCGCGACTACCAGGAGGCCCAGGAAGCCGCAGAGACCTACTGCCAGGAACACGACAAGGTGTTCGTCCACGCCTTCAACGACCCCCTCATCATGGCCGGCCAGGGGACACTCGGCCTGGAAATTCTCAACGACGTCCCCGACATCGACACGGTCCTCGTGCCCATCGGCGGCGGCGGCCTCATCGCCGGCGTCGCCACGGCCCTCAAACAGACCCGGCCCGACATCCGAGTCATCGGCGTGCAAGCCGCCGGCGCATCGACGGTGGCACCCAGCCTCCAGAAAGGCGTCGTCGTGCCGCTGGACGAAGTCAACACGATGGCCGACGGCATCGCCTGCCGCAAGCTGGGCAGCCAGACCTTCGAGGTCATCAAGGAGTACGTGGACGAGGTCGTCAGCGTGGAAGAGAACGAGATCGCCGCCGCGATCCTGTTCCTGTTGGAACGCACCAAGGTCGTCGCCGAGGGCGGCGGCGCCGTAACCCTGGCCGCAGCGATGTCAGGCCGCATCGACCTCCGCGGCCGCAAGGTGTGCGCCGTCATCAGTGGCGGCAACATCGACATGACCCTGCTGGGCCGCATCCTGCAAAACGGCCTCGTCAACGAAGGCCGCATCGCCGTGCTCGAGACCACCATCCCGGACAAGCCCGGCCAGATCGCGGCACTGCTCAACGAATTCGGCCGATTGCGGCTCAACGTGCTCGACATTCACCACGACCGCAGCCGGCCGGGCGTCCCCCTCCACCGCACCCTGGTGGAGGTGCACGTGGAAACCCGTGGGCCCAAGCACGTCGAGCAGGCGCGCCAAGCCCTCAGCGACGCCGGGTACGACGTGACGGTGCTGGCGGACTAGACCGCTACCGCCCCAGCGCCGACAGCAGCGCGTACGCCGGGCCCACGCGGGTGTAGCGCCCCGCAGCGGCTCCTGCGGTCGCCTTGGCGGCGTAAAAGACGTACACGATGAGCGCTAGGCCCGCAGGCAAGCCCAGGCTGGCCTGGTACCACGTCGCATCCGACAGCATGCCGAGCAGTCCGAGGAGCATCACGATGGCGAGCGTCCCCCAGACGACGACCCGGCCCTGCCAAGCGTGGAACCGCAGGAGGCGGTCCGTGGGCGCCGCCAGCACAAGCGCGGTGCGAAGCAACGGCACGGGGAGATAGCAGGCCCACGCAGAGGACACGAACGACGAGCCGCGCTGGCCTTGATAGGTGCTGTGAAGCGATTGTTTGATCGACGCCGGCCTCAGAGCGGTGCCATTTCCCCGCTCGCGGCGGATATTATACGTTTGGCCCCGGTACGCCTGGTATGTCCGAGAAGGCCTCGCCTCTAGGAAGCATTCCCGAACGCCTTCTGACGGGGCAGCGGGCCCGGCTGATACCGATCAGTAAAGTGGCCGAGGAGCGGGCCACATCGGCGTTTCTTTCGACACTGACGGCAGTGGATGAATTCGCGAAGCGAATGTTTAGCCTGTTGGGCGTGGACCTAGGCA
>JBFJYU010000147.1:0-7974 GCA_041622435.1 Thermoplasmatota archaeon
TCCAACGACCTGACGGAGACGGACGGTGCCAAGCCGGTCCTCTCGCTCGGCATCGTCAAGGGCGGCGACACAACGGTCACCGGAACCTTCAGTGAAGCCGTCAACAACGGCGCCGGCGCGGCCCTGGTCAAGGAGGACTTCAGCTACGACAACGCGGCCAGCGGCGGTGCGACCGGCATCTCCGCGGTCGCCCACATCGCCGATCAGAAGGCGGTGACGTTCACGCTTGCCGGCGCCATCGCCGAGAGCGACTTCAACGAGGACAGCATCGCTGCGCTGCCGACCAAGGTGAAGGACCTTGCCGGCAACACGGCTGTCGGGACCAAGCGCGCCCTCCTGCCCGACCAGCCCTTCCTGCGCTCGGCGCTAGGCGACATTGGGTCCAAGACGGTGGTGCTCACTTTCAGCGAGCCTGTTGACAACGGCGCCGGCGGCGCGATCGTCGCCGCGGACCTGGCCTTGTCTCCGTCCTCGCTGAGCATTGTGTCGAGCATCGCCAGCGTGGCCCACGAGCCCGGCGGCACAGAACCTGAAAAGGTCACGGTGACGCTGAACCAACCGCTGTCGGCCACCGACGTCGACGGCACACCGACCACGATTGGGTCGGCCGCCGACGGCGTGTTCAGGAAGGGAAGCACGACGGTTACCGCCAGCGTGCAGAAGAAGGCCATTGTGGACGCCACGGCGCCTGTCATTGACGCTGTTCACACGGTCGATGCCGATGGCGATGGCAAACTCGATGCCCTGAAGGTCCAGTTCACGGAGCCAATTGCTGATGCGACCGGCGCGACCTCGCATTTGTCGAAGGACCACTGGGCGATCGACAGCCCCATTGGCACGCCGACGTCGGTGGTGACGGGCAGTTCGACGCTGTTGCCCAACGTGGCCAACGACAACGTCATTTTCCTTGTCTTCGCCAACACCCTCGACGGCAGTCGCACGCCGAAGGTGTCGTACACGCCGGGGACGATCAAGGACCTCGCCACGCCTGGCAACGCGATGGTGGCCGCCGCCAACATCGCGGCGCTGGACAAGGTGCCGCCGACGACGGCGATCAAGCTGGCGCCCGCGTCGCCGCAAGGTCAGGATGACTGGTACAACAGCGCGCCGACGGTGACGTTGGAGTCCAACGAGGCGGGCACGACGGTGTATAAGATAGGCAGTGGTGCCGAGAAGACCTACACGACCCCGTTCACGCTCCCCGAGGGCGCTGATATCAAGCTGACGTTCTCGTCAACGGACGCGGCCTCCAACAAGGAGGCTGACCGCGAGACCGCCACGATCAAGGTGGACTCGGTGAAGCCGCCGACCCCGACGCAGCCTACGGTGACCCTGGAGGGCGGCCGGGTGCTGGTCGCGTGGAGCCAGGTGGAGGATGCCACCAGCGGTGTGAAGGAATACAGGCTCAAGCGTAACAACGTCCTCATTCCGCAAAGCGTCGAGGCTGGCAAGACCAGTTTCCTGGACACGCCGGCGACCTTTGGCACGTACGACTACGAGGTCGCGGCCGTCGACAAGGCGGGCAACATTGGTTCCTTCTCCATTCGCAGCGAGGGCATCGAGTTCGACCCGACCCAGGTGGTTCCAGACACGGGGCCCGCCTACACGGAAGACGACATCAAGGACACGAACCGCAAGCTGCGCGATTCGATGAAGGTCGTGCGCTCCGGTCTTTCGAACGTGATCACGTGGGACCTTCCCACGAACCTGCCGGAGGACGTCCGTGGGCTGCAGTTGTGGCGCAGCGCCAGCGAATTCGTGTGGGTCCGCAACCTCGTGGCTGGCTCCGACGCGTTCAGGGCCGAGCGTTACGTGGATTCCGGTGCCCCAGCAAATGCCACGTACCTGCTGACGGCGTATTTCGCGACGGATGCGGAGGGTGGCTTTGCCGACGGCGACGAGCCGACGGGCATCCCTGGCTTTGACCTGTTGGGCTCCGGCGTACCCGTTGAGACGCCCGACGAGGGCGACGAAGGCGGAGGCGAGATTCAGCCCTGGATCTGGGTGGTGCTGGTGCTGGTCCTCCTCGTCATCGTGGGCCTTGTGGCCTGGCTGGTCGTGCGACTTGCGCGCCGACCCGAGGATGAGTTCGGCGGCTCTGAGGATCCCTTTGCCGAACAATGGGCCGACGAGGAGCCGGATGAATCGACGTGGCTGGACGACGCCCCGCCGGCCTGGCCGGGTGAGGGGGCGGAGGAGCCCACCACCGCCGAGGTCGAGGGTGGTGCCTGGGAACCGGGTAGCTGGGAAGCCGGCGCGGCCGCCGCGCCAGCGGCTGGGGCATCCAGTGGCCCGGCCGAGGGGCCGCACGCGGCCCAATGTCCGAGTTGTCAGCAACGCTTCCAGGTGACTGGCCGTCGTCCGCTTATCGTGACTTGCCCGAGTTGCGGCACCGAGGGCCGGCTGCCGTAACGCCCCTGGCGATGCGGCACTCGAACGGTTCATGAGCGCGGAGGCGATCGGGAGTTCGATGGAGGACTTCCTGGGCCAGGCCCGTGCATTGCGCGACCGGTTCCGGGCTACGAAGGTCCTGTTGACCGGCACGGATCTCGACCAGGTCGAGGAGTGGATTGCCGCGCTCGGCCCTCCGCTGCTGGTGGCGAGTTCGCATCCGGGGGCGGCCGACCGGTTCTCCGGGATGGAGGACGTCGATGTCATGGAACTCGGCTACCGCGTGGGCGGCGGCATCAACGCGCTCAAGGCGATGCGCGAGATCTTGCTGACCGCCTACGTCGAGGGTCGCCTTGAACCGGACGAGCGCCTGATCGTCGTCGAGTTGGGAGACGAGGCGGGCTTTGGATTGTTGGCCTTCGACATGGCTCATGATGAGTCGGTTGCCAAGCTGAAGAAGGACCTGGAGTACCGCGCGGATGTCCGGGTCGTCGAGGCGGTGCTTCAGTTGGCCCGCGACCTGGCCCGGGAAGGGCGGGAAAAGAACCCCGTTGGTACTCTGTTCGTCATCGGCGACACGGAGCGGGTGCTGCGCCACAGCCGCCAAGTGGTGCTCAACCCGTTTGCCGGTCATCCGCCCCAGGACCGAAGCGTGATTGATCCCCGTTCCTGGGAGACGATCAAGGAGTTCGCCCAGATTGACGGGGCGATCGTGGTTCGGGAGGACGGCATCGTTGAGGCTGCCGGCCGCTACATTGAGGTGCGCGATCCTACGGATTTGCCGTCGGGCTTGGGCGGTCGGCACTTGGCCGCCGCGGCCGTGACGACCGAGACGAAGGCGATCGCGATCACGGTGTCGGAGAGCGGTGTGGTGCGCATCTTCCGCGACGGTCGCATCTTGTTGCGCATTGGTGTCACGTAGACGCTTGGCTTGGGTGCAGGGGGGCGTCGGCCGCGGCGCGGCCCGGCACTCCGCGCCTTAAAATGCCGGAGCCGATGGACGCTTGTGCGCTTCCTGTTTCTGACGCGGGAGCCCCGGCTCCATTCGATCCGCCGCTTCATGGAGGAGTGTCGCAGGCAGGGCCATTCGGCGCGGACGCTTGACGTGCTGAAGACCCAGTTGGTCCTGCATGCGCGGGCGCCGAAGTTGTACGTTCGGGGACGGCCGCTGGGCCACCGGGAGGTGGATGTGGTGGTGCCGCGCATCGGGGCTAGTGTCACGGAGGCGGGGTGCGCCGTGGTCAATCAGTTGGAGATGATGGGTGTCACGGTGGTGAACGGGTCGCAGGCGATTCTGCGGGCGCGGGACAAGTTGCGCTCGTTTCAGGTGTTGTCGCGCTGCAACGTTGATATTCCCCGGACGGTCGTGATTCGCAGCGCGGAGGACATCGATCAGGCCATTGACTTGGTGGGCGGAACGCCGTGTATCCTGAAGTTGCTGAAGGGGACGCACGGGGTGGGGGTGATGTTAGCCGAGAGTCGCGACGCGATCGAGTCGATCTTGCAGACGCTGTGGAGTCTGGGTCACGTGATCCTGTTGCAGGAGTTCATTCAGGAGGCCAAGGGGCGTGACGTGCGCGCGTTTGTGGTCGGCGACCACGTGGTGGGGGCGATGCGGCGCGAAGCGAAGATCGGCGAGTTTCGCAGCAACATTCACCGAGGCGGCCAGGGTCGCCCTATCGACTTGTCTGCCTCGGACCGCTTGGTGGTGATTGAGGCGGCGCACGCCATGGGGTTGCAGATCGCGGGCGTGGATTTCCTGGAGAGCCACGAGGGCCCCAAGATTCTGGAAGTCAATGCTAGTCCAGGTTTTCAGGGGCTGGAGCGTGCGACTGGTGTGAACGTCGCCCGCGAAGTGATCCGGTTTTGCGCCGAGTACCATCGGAGGGTTGCGACGTGAGCGATGTCTCAGCATCCGGCCGCGCCTCCAAGACGAAGAAGCGTGGCACCAAGGCGACCAAGGCAGCCCGCGCCAAGGCGGGGAGCGCCGCCAAGTCGACCCGTGCCGAGGCTGCGGCCGCGGCCGTTGCCGCTGCCGCAGCTGCGACCAAGGCTGCCGCAGAATCGGAAACGCCGGATATTTCTGAGGAGGTGACCAGTTCTCCGACCGAGGCCGCTGACGAGGACTTGCCGCACGACGAACCTGCGGCGACCCCACGCAAGCGCGCACGGAGCAAGGCCGAGTCATCGGCGCAGTCCGTGGCGCCGTCGTTTCCCTGGGAGAAGCCACGCGACTGGACGAAGCCCCAACGCATCGCCGGTCGGTCCATCCAGCCGGGAGAGGTCGTCGAGATCAACCTGAAGGTCAGCGAGGCGGTCACGCACGTTCCCGCCCGCATCCCGGTTACTGTGGTGCGGGGGACCAAGCCGGGGCCCACCCTGTTCGTGACGGCGGCTGTCCACGGCGACGAGATCAATGGCACGGCGGTCGTGCGGGCCGTCCTGGACCGGCTGGAGGCCGATGAGTTGAGTGGCACGTTCATCGGTGTGCCCGTGGTGAACCGCTTCGGCTTCCCGTCGGGTGACCGGTACTTGCCCGACCGCCGCGACCTGAACCGCTTCTTTCCCGGCGATGCGGCGGGGTCCATGGCGAGCCGGATCGCCCACCAGTTGTTCACGAAGGTGCTGCGCCACGCTGATGCCGGCATCGACCTTCACACCGCCGCGACGGGGCGGGCCAACCTGTGTCACGTGCGCGGCGACGCGGACGACCCGGCGCTGCGAGAACTGATGCGCTCCTTTGGGACGCCGGTGATGATGCACGGCGCGGGGCCGGCAGGTAGCCTGCGGCGCGCCGCGACGGCGGCTGGCATTCCAACCGTGATCTTTGAGGCCGGCGAGCCAAGCCGCTTCCAGCAGCACGTGGTTCAGATCGGGTTCCATGGCGTCTTCGGCGTCATGCAGGCCATGGGGATGGTGAAGGCCAAGCCCGTGCGCCCGGGCTTCCAGGTGCTGGTGCGAAAGAGCGAATGGGTTCGCGCGGACCACGGTGGCTTGTTGTACCTGGAGGTCGAGCCAGGCGATCTTGTTCGCGCTAAGCAGCGCATCGGCATCATCCACGATCCGTTTGGCCGCCATGTCGACGCTTTGACGGCGACCAAGTCGGGCGTGATCTTGTCAACGACGACGGTTCCGCTGGCCAATCCCGGCAACGCCGTGGTGCACATCGGTCACCTGCACAAGACGTTGCAGAAGGCGCGGGCCTACGTGAAGGGCGGCGGCGATCTGGGCCACGTCAACTGGCACGCTGGTCGGCGGGCTTCGGCGCCGGGGACGACCCGGAAGAAGGGTCCGGTCAAGGCGCCAGGCGGGCCCGCAGCCGAGTGAGCACGGGCTCCGGGTCGTCTTCCTGCCAGAAGTGACCGGCCTTGGAGACGTGCTCCACCTCGGCGTGGGGGAACGTCTTGGCCCAGCGCTCGGCGAACCAGGTCGGGAACACGGGGTCGCCGTCGGCCCACCAGACATGGATGGGCTTGTCGGCGAGAACCGCCATGCCTTCGCTGATCGTGCGAAGTGATGCGGCGCTGGGGTGGTCGGGTCCGTTCGGTACCCGCTGGACCATTTCGGCCACGGCGGTACGGCCGCCGCGCGATCGCAACGGCCACGCGTAGGCGGCGCGAACCTCCCGGCTCAGGTTGGTCCGCGTCCCGAAGCGCATGGCGATGGGGCCGACGAGGTTGACGTGGTGGCCGAGCTTCGCGATCGGCGCCGAGCCCATGACGAGATGAAACGGGCTTAGGGCGCGCTTGCGCCGCGGCGGGAAGGCGGTCGTGTTGGCGATGACGATTCGCTTGACGCGCTCCGGCGCCCGCACCGCCCAGCCGAACCCGATCGGGCCGCCCCAGTCGTGCATGACCAGTGTCACGTCCTTCAAGTCCAGGGCCTCGGCGGCGGCGGTGAGGTTGTCGATGTGCTGTTCCAGCGTGTAGTACGCCGGGTCGGTGGGCTTGTCGCTCATGCCATGGCCGATGTGGTCCGGGACCACGACGCGGTGGCCGTCCTCGGCCAGCGGCCCGATGAGCTTGCGGTACAGGAAACTCCACACCGGGTTGCCGTGCAGCAGCAGCACCGTTTCGCCGCTGGTTCCCGGCACGTCCACGACGCTCATGCGGTGGCCGACGTCCACGTCGCGGCGCGCAAACGGCATTTCGCGCTCGATGATGGCTGGGGTCTTCACGCCGGCGCAACGACTCGGGGGCTTTTCAACCGACCCCGAATGTGGCCGCTCGTGGCCGGGGACAGCGAACCAGACGCCGGAGACGGCACGACGGGCCGTGCGGCCCTCCGTCGCCGCCGCACGGGTGTGGCCGCCACGCGCATGCTGGCTCGTGGCTGGCGCCGCGACGCCCAGGCGTGGTTTCTCGGCACGTCGGGCGCGCTGGCCGTGGCGCTGCTCCTGATGCTCATCTCGGCCGGCATCTTCGCCGGGCTCCAGCAGGCGACGGAGGAGCGAGTCGGCGACGTGTACACGGGCGACCTGCGCGTGGCCAAGGGAAGCGCTGCCGCCATCCCGCCGGGAATCTTTGGGCCCAACTCGACGGTTTCCCTGGAGGCGGCGGTTGATCTGCTTGCGGCCGGCGGCGGGGACGTGCGCGTCCACTTGGAGAGCCAGTACGTCATTAGCCGCCGCAGCTTCCTGGAAGCGGCCCTGGGGGAGGACGACCAGTTCAACTTCAGCGGCGACGGCGACGAGGTGTTTGGCATCGGCGCGCTCGTTGGCCTCAATTTCGACGCGCCCAGCGACACGGGGCCCCTGGATCCTTATGTTCTGACCGGGGGCTTTGAGCGCACGGGGCCCCGCGGGTCGATCCCGCTGCTGATGCCTGCCGACCGGCTGGAACGGTTCCTCTCGGCCGCCGAGCGCGGAGCCATGAAGGATTGGCCGCCGGGGCCCACCGAGTTGAACCAGATTCGCTTCGAGATCACGGCGGGCAGGGTCCGCGAAGGCGCGGCTATTGTGGACGTGATTCGGCGGCCGGCCCACGTCGTCGGCACTTGGCAGACCGGCATCGACGCCCTCGACTCGGTCACGCTCCTTGCACCCATCGAGGAGGTCCGCACCCTGCTTGGCTACGAGCCCCACGATCCGGTGGCCAACGTGCTGCTCGTGGAAGGCGGCGACGCGGACGCGGCGCGCGCGGCGGCCAGCCGCCAGGGCTGGGAGACCGACACCGCCAGCAGCTTCACGCACCGGTACCTGGGCCAGATGCTTGACGCCGTGCAAATCCTGGCCATGGCGACCAGTGTCGTGCTGTTCCTCATCCCGACCTTCCTGATCATTCACGGTCTGGCGCGCCAACTGGAGAACCAGAACCGCGCCATCGCCGTCTGTTACGCGATCGGAGTAGGGCACGGCATTGTTCGGCGGGCCCTCAGCCGCCTGGTGATCCAGGTGGCGGCCGTCGCCGCCGTTGCCACGGCCGCCCTGGCGCTCCTTTTCACGCCCATCCTCGACATCCTCCTGCGCTCCGCCGACGCCCCCGTTCCACTGGGTTTCGCCCCCACCGCCGAGGCCGTGTCGCTGGCCGTCGCCGTGCTCGTCGTCAGCAGCAGCCTCGCCCTCGCCGTCGTCCTGCGCAGCCA
>JBFJYU010000148.1:0-7958 GCA_041622435.1 Thermoplasmatota archaeon
GCGAGCCCCGGCGGGGATGCGTTCTACGCGGACGTTTCAATCGTTCCGAATTACACGAACGGCCGCATCGAGCAGTGCAACACGCCGGTGGGCCGGGCGCTGTTGGAGGCCATTCGGCTGCCCGTGTTCGATGGCTCCCGCAGCGAATGCGATTGGCTCCAGGGGGACTTTGGCGGCGTGTTCGGCCCCGAGGACATGCCCCGGATCACGACGCGGGACTGGCTCATCAACAGCAACGATTCCTACTGGCTGCCGAACCCGGACCACCCCATCACGGGTTATTCGCTGATGATCGGCGACGAGGAGGCGGAGCGCAGCGGCCGCACGCGCATGGGGTACGTCTTGGCCGACGAGCGCGAGGCGGGCGCCTGGGGCTGCGACATTGATGCGGCGGTGCCGTGCGACAAGATGACGCTGGGTCGTTTGCAGGAGAGCCTGTTTTCGAATCGGCTTTTCTACCCGGAGTCCGCAGGCGTCGTGGCCGCCCTGTTGGAGCAGGTGTGCCCCGTGCCGCTCGCGCTGGCAACCAGCGGCCTGCCGGTGGACTTGTCGGCGGCGTGCGAGGCCCTGGCGAACTGGGATCTGCGCGCCGAACCGGAAAGCCGAGGCATCGCCCTCTTTGAGTTGTTCTGGCAGCGGGCGCCGTGGATCTGGGAAACCCCGTTCGACCCGGCCGACCCCGTCCACACGCCCGCCGGCTATGTTGCGGCGGATCCCCGGGTGCGGGCGGCCCTGGCCGACGCGGTCAACCTGCTGGCCGGGGCCGGGTTCGCCCCGAACGCGAGTGTGGCCGAAACCCGCTTCGTGGAGCGCGCCGGCGCCGCTATCCCGATTCCAGGCGCCCACAGTGAGGTGGGCTCGCCGAGTTACATCTCGTTCCCGTTTGAGCCCGGCCGTGGTTTCGGCGACCCCGTGCATGGTAACTCGTACATGCAGACCGTTACGTGGGATGCGCGGGGCCCGGTGGCCCACGCGCTCGTCAGTTACAGCCAATCGCCCCACGACGACTCGGCCCGGCGGGCGGATCAGACCCACCTGTACAGCCGCGGACAGTGGATCTCGCTCCCCTTCCACGAGGCCGACGTGGCCGCCCGCACAGTGGAAACGCTGCGCCTCCAGTCGGGTTGATCGGCTGTGCCGCCCGGCTAGCCAGACGCCACGATTCCGGTCAGACGGAAGTCCAGCCCCCCGATGCCAACGGATGCGTCGAGTTGCCAGCGCGCGCCGCCGGGGAACGGAAGCAGGCCAGTGTAGGTGCTCACGCCGGCGTCCTCCGTGAGGGCGGCGCTGCCCGTGCCCCGGGCGGACGTGGCAACCAGGCGCACGGCTGCGCCATCGACGGTCGCGTTGCGAATCGGATCGTAGACCAGCAGCACAACCGGCGACTCGCCTGCCCGGGCTGGCCCCGCCGGATCGAGGAGGCGCGCCGCGAGCCCGTAATGCACGCCGAGCGTGGCTTCGTACGCCGAGCCCACGGCGTCCCCGGAGACCCGCATCTGCCAGTCGCCGGCAACGGGTGCGGCGACGGCTAGGGTGGCCGTTGGGGCTGCCGCCGAGATGGTGGCCGTCGCCGCCGTGGCTCCTGACGGGTCCACCAGTTCAACCATGAGTTCCCCGGGCGCACCCATGGAATCCAGGTTGATCTCGGCTTCGAGGTGGGAGGACAACGGTCCCACGGCAAACCCGTACGTGGCTTCGTGGGCGGCCGGGCCCAACTGGCTGATGGCGGTCACGCCGTCGGCCGAGAAGTCGTGCGTCTGCGTGAGCGCGTCAGCGTTGGCCAGAACAAGGTCGGTGCCGGGCGCAGCCAGGGCCGCAGCGAACGTGTCGAACTGGAGCGGGCCCGGGGGAGGCGCGATGACAGCGGGGATGGCGAAGGACACCGGCGCGCCCTTGGCGGGTGTGACGGCCACTTCGAGAATCCATTCCCCTGCGGCGTCGAGCGACACGTTGCCGACGTAGAGCCCCGTGGACCGCTCGGGCGCCAGCGATCGTGGTGGCGCTTGCACGCCGCTGCTGGAGGCGCCGAGTTCAGCGACCGCTTGGGCCACCAGGCTGTGGCTCTCAGAGTCCCACAACACGAACGACACCTCGGTCCGGCTGGCCGCTACTGCAGACGGGTCGCTGGGGCCGGCCAGGTACAGCCGCACCGGGCTGGCGCCGTCTACGGGGTCGTACTTGGGCAGGTTCGGCTCGGGCACCAGCGGCGGCGGGATGCGGGACAGGCCCTCCATTTCGATGCAGCCGCCAAATCCGGCGACGAGCAGGGACGCCAGGATGGCGATGGCGGCGCGGGGCATCTTAGGCCTCCGTGCTGGCGGCCGTCGCGTCGCGGAAGGCGACGACGGGCCCTTCGGGCGTGATGTGCTGGACGCTTGGCGCCGCGGCAGCCGGCTCGCCGGCGCGCACGCCCGCGCCGTCCTGGGGGCGCGGCGCGGCGCTCACCGGCAAGCGGCCCACGACGTCGGCGTGTTCGCGGACGATGCGAATGGCGCCGCCGAGAGCCAGGATGAGAACGAACAGGATGCCCGCGAGAACGGCCACGGCGACGGTCGCCACGAGGAACGCGGTCTGGACGCTGAACAAGCCCGGCCCGGAGAGGCCCATGAAGCCCAGCACCAGCGCGCCCACCAGGCCCAAGATCAGGATCGGGGCCAGGATCAGGTAGCGGCGGTTGCTGTCGATGATGCGGCGCATGACCTCTTGCACGTACCCGGCTGCGCCGGCGCGGGCCAGTTCATCCTGGCGCTGCGCCAAGTCCTCGGTCGTGTTGGCAAGATCGTCGCGCATCCGGGCCGCCTCCTCGCGCAGGGCGTCCAGCTCCCGGCGGGCGGCCTCGGAGCGCTGCTGTTGCTCAGCCAACTGCTGCGCCAGGCGGTTCACGTCCTGCCGGCTGGACTGGAGTTCCTTGCCTGTCTGCCCGACGCGGTGCCCCAGGCCGCTCTCCATGGCGTGCACGCGGGCCGCCGTGGCGCCCAAGTCGTGCTGGAGCTTGATGAGCGCCTCCCGGTCCTTCTCCAACTCCGCCAGCTTCGCGCTTGCATCCTGCTCGCGCCGCTGCAACTCCTCCACCGTCGGGAACCAGTGCTCCATCTGCTTGCGGCGCTTGTCCAGCTCCTTCTGGGTGGCCACACTCTTGGCCGCCTTGCGAGCCGACACCTGAAGCGCCCGCACCATCCACAGCGTCGCCACGACTGCCAAGGTCAGCACGCCGACGCTGATCATCAGCGACCCAATGGCTCCCTCCTGGGACAGCGTCCAACCCTCCTCGGCGAACAGGGAATCGTACGCCCCCGCCAGGCCCAGAACAACCGCCAGCACGACGCCGACGGCAACGAGCGCCCCGAGCGCCCAGTAAAATTTCTTGCCGCCAGCGAGGCCCACAGCGGGCGCGGCCGTCGCCGGATGTGCGATCTCGGGACTCATGCGCAGCCCCCGTGGTGTGTGAAAGCCATGGGGGCAGACGGTCCCGCGCAGAACTTAGCCTACTCGTCCCTGTTGGGGTTTGGATGCATACATTCTTCAAAATTGGATGCCGGGGCCCATGACTAGTAGGATAGCGCCGGGTCGATGCATTCGCAGCGGCCCGAGAAGGACGCGTCGGCGATGTATTCGGTGCCGCGATCCGAGATCACGCTGGAGATCAGCACAGTTCCCTCGGTGTGGCGGTAGTCGCAGATCTTTCCGGCCTGGCAGCCGCCCATACTGCGGCACGCGGACTGGGCCTGCCCCAAGGCATCATCGACGGCGTTCCACATGGCCTTCTGCGGAGTGGATCCTTTGCCCTTGCCATTACCGATTGACTCGCCGCCACACATGGTATCAAGAATCTACAATTGTGATCATGATAAGTAGATGGTGTGCACGCCGCGGTCAGATTGTGCCAAGGACCACGAGGGCCGACAAGACTGCCACGAGAACGCTGGTTAGCGTGCCGACCAAGTAGTACTCCGCGAAGTCGCGGTCCTTCAACTGCTCGAAGCGCGCCAACGACTTGGCGGCCAGCACGAGGCCCACGGCCGCCCACTGCCCCGCCAAGGCCAACAGCAGTACCAGCCACCGCTCCAAGACGCCGATGGCGAAGCCCCGACCATCCGGCGTCGACGCGCCGGCGCCCACCTCCCCCAACGTGAAGCGCACGATGGCAGCGCCGCCGTGGACGTTGAACACTAGGGCCGCGAGCGCCAATGCCCCGGTTCCAAGGGTGGCTGCGTCGGCGGCCAGGTTGGGCCACAAGAGCACGCCCGCCGCATCCAGGAACCACGCCACCACGGCGAGGATGGCCACGTGCGCCGCCTGGTCGGCCAGGAACGGCCACAAGCGGCGGTCGGTGCGGGCCTGGACGCGCTGCTTGGCCCAGTCGATGCCGAAGTGACTCGCCGCGATCACGACGATGCCGACGGCCGCCTCGACGCTCATGAGGGGCAGGAAAACGACGAAGTGCGTCACGAAAACGATGCCCGCGTGGCGCAACAAGACCCGCGGCTGGGTCTTGTTCTGCACCATCCTCGACGACTGAAACGCGAAGTCTGCGAGGACGTGCCCGAGGAGGAGGAATGCCAACGTTGCGGGGGCAGCCATCAGATCTGCCTCCCCCGGCGCACAGCGACGGCCGATGCACAAAGCAGGCTGGCGGCGCTGCGCTCGGCCCCGTCCACTTCCGAAAACAGCGACGCTTGGAGGCTTTCCGTCACGGTCGATGGCTTGACGGACAGCGCCCTGGCCGCATCCTGACGCGTCCGGTGCTGGCGAACGACGCGCACGGTCTGGGTCTGCCGCGGCGTCCAGCGGCTTCGCACCGCGCCGGCGAGGCCGAGGATGGCGTTGATGTCCCTGTCGGGACTGCCTGCGGACTCAAGATCGGAGGGTGTCCCAAAGCCTGCGGCCACGATCATGTGGCCGCGCGCCCTGGCGGTGTCCAGGGCTTGTCGGGCGTTGTGGAAGCAGGCGCCATCCATTCGGCCGACGTTTTGACGGTCGAGATCGGTCTCAAGGCGACCCCACCCAAGCCCAAAGGCGACCTTCTGCGGAGCCAGCGCCTCCCAGATGTCGATGGCGGTTCGCAGCGCGTCGTCGGGCCACGCGAAGATCCCCTGAAATTCGTCGCCGACGGTGATCTGGATCCGGCCGGCCAGGCCCTTGTAGTGACTCGGATCGCCTTGGCCGTGCTGAAGGTTGGCCAGGCGTTCGTTGGCTTGGTCGAGGGTGGCTTGTAGCTGGCGTTGCACGGCGGCCCGGTCGGCGGCGCCGCGCGAGTCGACGAGATCACCGATGAGGACCGCCCAGTGCTGACCCCAGTCACCAAATGCCATCAAGATTCGCCATAAGAGCCGAATCTATGAGAGTTTCGGTTAATCAACCGAAGTGACTTTTGATTCGGCTTCAAAACCGAATCAAGCCTCCCTCTCCACCCGAATCCGGTCGTCGGTGATCTTGGTCACCCGGCCCGGAATGGACGCGTGCACCGACACGGAGAGCTTCTCCGGCTGGTAATGGCCGATCTCCTGGCCTGCGAAAACGCGGTCGCCCTCCCGCACCACCGGGATGGCCGGCTCGCCGTACCCGGTGCCCAGCGGCACCTCCACCAAATCCACCTCGTCCGCGATCACGCTGATGCGGCTCGGAGGCTCGTGGCCGGGGCCGGGGTACAACTTGCCGCGACCCTTGAACTTCTCCGGGTCCACCGCGAACAAGCCATTGGTGGTCTTGAGCACCACATGGCCGCCGTGGTCCTCAATGACATCCCCCAACAGAGGCCCGCCGTCGACGAGCCTGTACTTGCTGATGACCGCGTCCGGGTCCTCCCCCGCGTGCTTCCAAATCGTCCGGATCGGCGTGCCGATGGGCGCCCGGATCACCTCGTCGTGGTGGATCTCGCCGATGGTCTGGAGGAACTTGTAGATCACCGGCCGGTGCTCGGTGAGCGCCCAGTAGATGTTGAACAGCGTCTCGGTGTTCTGGACGGTGACCCCGATGTGTGGCGGAATGGCGCCGCGGGGCACCTTCTCGCCCGTGACGTATTGCGTGAGCGTCTTTTCCTCACCCATCATGTACTGGTCCGGCACGTACGAAATCTCGAACGCGCCGGTCTCCTGGGCCGCATGGATGACCTCGGCGCAGTAGTGGACGTGTTTCTTCTTGATCGCCAGGACCACCCGCTCGTAGCCGAAGATGTCCTTGAGCAGCACGAGGGCCTTGCTGATCACGTCCGCGTGGTCCCGCATCATGAGCTTGTCGCCGTAGTACCCGGGCTCGCTTTCGGTGCAGTTGGCGATGTACGTGGGGGTCGGCTTCTCGTACTTCACGTAGCTTGGGAAGCCGGCCCCTCCGGCGCCGACGACGCCGGCCCGCCGCAGCAGGATCGGCACGGTTTCGGGTTTGATGCGCATGGTCCACTCCGCTGGCGGCCGCCCGAAGGCGGAAGCCGGGCGACAATGGGTGCGGTCCTGTTCAGTCTTGTGCTCTCTTGGCGCCCAACGCGGCCCCGAGGCGTCCGGGTCCGGCGACAACCCGTGGCCAAGCGTTAACAAATGCCGTGACCCATTCGGTTGCGGTTACCATGTTCGAGTCGTATGCGGATCCAGCCAAGCGACGGGAGACGGTCACGGAGATCGACACCGATCGCCAGATGACCCGCCTGGGCCCGGGGGCGCTGCACGATGTCGGCCTTCTGGCCAGCCTGCTCGGCATCCGCAAGGCCCTGGTGCTCGTCGATCCGCACCTCGAGCACTCCGCTGGAATGCAGGTGCTGAAGACCCGCTTGCGGGCCGAGGGCATCGGCATCGAAATGTGCGACCACGTGACGCCGACGGCGGTGGACAGCAACGTCTACGACGCCGTCGAGGCCCTGAAAGCCGGCAACTGCGACGGTGTCATCACGTTCGGCGGCGGCTCGGCGCACGACATCGGCAAGTGCGTGGCGCTCATCGGCAAGCACGGCGGCACGATCCTCGACTATGCGCACGAGCACAAGGAAGTGGACAGCACGCTTCCCCATATTGCCGTCAACACCACCGCGGGCACGGGCGCCGAGATGTCCTCGTTTGCTTTCATCACAACCGAGCACGGCCACGAGCACACGATCCTCCACCACGACATCCTGGTCCCCGAGGCCGCCATCCTGGACCCCCTCACGCACCTGTCCATGCCGCGGCACGTGACGGCCGCCACCGGCATCAACGCCCTCTCGGACGCCATCGAGGCGTACGTCAGCCGTGCCCACACGCCGGAAACGGACAAGGCGGCCCTCGACGCGATTGCCCTCATCGCGAGCAATCTGCCCAAGGCCTTCCACAACGGCGACGACTTGGACGCGCGCACCGGCATGGCCCGCGGCGCCTACCTTGCGGGCACCGCGTTCAACGGTGCCGGCCTTGGCATCGTGGACTCGATCAGTCTGGTCGTCAGCAGCCTCTTCAGCATCGGCCACAGCACCGCCAACGCCATCGTTTTGCCCCACGTCATGGCCTACGACGCCTTCGCCGTGGACGACCGCATGGGCGACATCGCCAAGGCGCTCGGCCGCGACACCACGGGTATGGATCGCAAGCACATGGCCGAGGCGGCGATCCATGCGGTCGTCGACCTGAAGGATTCCATGGGGCTCACGGAGAATCTGGCGGATCGCGGCATGGGCTGGGATGACCTGTATCTGTGCGCCCATGCGATCCTGCGCCATCCGTTCATCAAGCGCAACCCGCGCGAACTGGATGAGGCGGGCCTGACGGACATCCTGCTGGGCGCCATGGAAACGAAGCGGATCATCGTGGATGAGCCGCCGGCTGAGGTTCAGGCTTGATCCGCCACTACTGTGGGGTCGCTGGCGACCCCACCAAATGATCGAACTTTTTGAAGTTCGATGGAGAGGAAGCGGATCATCGTGGATGAGCCGCCGGCTGAGGTTCAGGCTTGATCCGCCACTACTGTGGGGTCGCTGGCGACCCCACCAAATGATCGAA
>JBFJYU010000149.1:0-7878 GCA_041622435.1 Thermoplasmatota archaeon
CCCGTGGAGGGCCTCCAGCTCAAGGATGTCGCCACGCTCAGCGCGGTGGCCAACTTCGTCGCCAGCCACACTGCCCCGGCCGCCCAGGGCGCACCAGAGGCGCCCACCGCGCCCACCGCACCCACCGCCGGCGGCCACGGCGACGACCCGGAACCGGAAACCGACGCCCCCGCCGACGAACCGGGCCCCATGATCTTCCGCCGCGTTCCGGTGCTCCGGCCCCAGCCGCTCCCCGAGCAGACGCGCGACTGCCCCGAAGGCACCGTGCTTGTCGTCGGCGACCCCGATGCCGCCTACCTCGACGAACTGCGCCGCGCGGGCTTCCATCCCGTACTGCGCGCCGCCGATCCCGGCGCCGGCGACGCCGCCGGCGAGCCGATCATTGGCGTGGTCTGCATCGCCACGCGCCCCGGCGAGGACGCGCAGCGTCGCGCCGGAACCCTGTTCGACGCCGCCAAGGCCCATGCGGCCACCCTGAAGTTCCTCCTCGTAGCCACGGAACAGGACGGCGCCCACGGCCTCAAGAAGATCCGCGACCCCGCGTTTGCCGCCGTCGCCGGCCTCGGTAAGGCGCTCCAGAAGGAACTGTACAAGGCCGTCGTCCGCGTGGTGGATTTGCACCCCGAACTCAAGGACGCCCCCCGGCGCCTGCTGGACGAATTGCGCCGCGGCGACCGCGTCGAGGTGGCCTACTCTCGCGACGGCACCCGCCACGTGGTCGACGTGGCCAAGGCCCCCCTGCCGGACGCCAAGCCCGAGCTGTTCGGGCAGTGCATCGTGGTCTCTGGCGGAGCCCAGGGAATCACGGCCGAGGTCATCGCCGGTTTCGCGGGCCAGGAACCCCACCTGCTCCTGCTCGGGCGCACCGAACTGCCCGAGGCCGCAGCCGAGTGGGCCGCCCTTGACGACGAGGGATGGCAGCAGTTGGAATCCGAGGTGTCGGACCAGCTGCTGGCCGCCGGCGAGAAAGTGACACCGGTTTCGATGCGCAAGGCGATGTCGCCGAAGCGCAAGGCGGCGGAAGTCCACCGCAACCTCGCCATGCTCCAGGAGGCCGGCGCGCACGTGTTGTACGCGCCCGTGGACATCACGGACGCCGACGCCGTTGCCCAGGCCATCGACTGGGCGCGCGACCAGTGGGGCCGCATCGACGGCGTCCTGCACGCTGCCGGCCTGGAGATCAGCCGCGGCCTCGCCGACAAGACCCGCGACCAGTTCGACGCGGTTTTCGGGGTCAAGGCGGACGGCTGGGATGCGCTCATGCAGGCCACCGCCAACGACCAGTTGTCGTGGATTGCTGCCTTCACGAGCGTGGCCGGCCGCTTCGGCAACATCGGCCAGACCGATTACAGCGCCGCCAACGAGTACCTGGCGAAGGCGGTCGCCGCCGAAGGCCACAAGCGTGGCATCCCGCGCGCCTTCACCGTTGCGTGGGGGCCCTGGGGTGAGGTCGGCATGGCGACGAAGGGCCGCATCCCCGAGATCCTGGCAGCCGCCGGCGTGGACGTCATCCCGACGGCCGAGGGTGTCAACGCGTTCCTGCGCGAGTTGGCGGCCCCGGGAATCCGGGAGGCCGTCGTGTGCGGTGCCCTAGGAGCCGTCGACGCCGATCGGCAGATGGTGGAAACGGCGTGGAACCCGGACCTGGAGGCGGCCCGCAAGCGGCTTTCCGACGAGACCAGCGGAGCCCGTTTCAGGCTGCTCGATGACGTAGTCGACGTGGCGCCCGGACGCGTGGCGGCAACGGTCATCATGGACCGCGCCCGCGACGCCTACCCCGACGACCACGCCGTCGATGGCGTTCCGTTCTTCCCGGGTGTCTTCGGCCTGGAGGCGTTCGCCGAGGCGGCGCGCCTAGTCGTGGATGACGACCTGGAACTCATTGGAGCCGAGGACATCACGTTCGATCGGCCCCTCAAGCAACTCAAGGCCGAGCCGGCACACGCAACGGTGCACGCCGAGATCGTGTCCGCCGAGGAGGAGGCGGTGATGGTGGTCGCCTGCCGGCTGGAGAGCACCTTCATCGGCCCCGACGGCCGGCCACTGGGCAATCCGCGTGGCCACTTCGCGGGCACGCTGCGCTTCGGACGCCGCCCGGAGGCGCCCGCGCTGACGGTCCCGGATGCCGCCGCAGACCTGACTCGCGACGGCATCTATCCGCCCTTCTTCCACGGGCCCAGCTTCCAGGTCCTCGCCGACGCGGCGCTGGGCAACGAGGCCGTGGGGACGTTCCGCCGCCCGGAGCGCGCGCCCCTGGCCGGGGCCGAGCCGGCCGAGTGGGCTGCCGACCCGCTGCTGGTGGAGTCGCTGTTCCAACTCTGCGGCCTGCGCACGCTGGTGCGCGACGACGTGATGAGCCTGCCCGCCGGCATCGGCCGACTCGACCTGTTCGGGGCCGCTGGCGCCGAGGCGCGGTTGTGGTGCGAGCCGACTGGCCGCAACGAGGCTGGGCAGCGCACCTTCGAGGCTGTCGCTGTCACTGATGGCAAGGTGGTCGCCCGCCTCGCTGGCTACGCGATGGTGGAGACCGGGCCCGCCCCCAAGTCCGCGCCCCGGCCGCCCGTGGCTGGAGCCCCAGAGCCCGCGACCGAGACACCCGCGCCGCAGCAGGCGCCGGCCAAGGCGGCCGAGATCGCCCTGCCGGAACTGGAGGACGTGGCTTTTGCGGCCGTTGACGTTGACGAGACGGCCCGCCCCGACGACCGCTTCTCGCCCGAGGAGCACGAAAAGTACGCCACGTTCACCGTGCCCAAGCGCGCGGCCGAGTGGCTGGCCGGGCGGCTGGCGGCCAAGCTGGCCGTCCACCAGGCGGAGCCCATGATTGAGCCCCATCAGGTGCGCGTCGACAGCGACCCCGAAAGCGGCGCGCCGCGACTGGTCGTCCACGGCGGGCCCGTCGATGGCGTCAACATCTCCATCACGCACCGCGACGGCCTGGCGCTCGCCGCCGTCGCCAGCGGCCCGCTAGGCATCGACTTGGAAACCGTCGAGGAGCGCGGCCAACCCTTCTTGGAGGAAGCGTTCGGCCCCGACGAACTGGCGGGCCTCCTGGAATCGGAGCAGCCGGCCTTCGAGGCGACTTGCATGTGGGCCGCCAAGGAAGCCGCCTTCAAGCGGGCCGGCACGGGACTCAAGGCCGACCTGCGAGCCCACCATGTGCACGCCGACGGCGGCGGCGGAGCCTACGTTCAGGGCCCCCTCGGCCGACTCGGCGTCCGCTTCTTCGACATCGACGGCCGCGTGCTCGCCGTGTCCTTGGACTCCTTTGACCCGGCCCCCGAGACATCGGCCACAGTGGCGCGCGTCCGGGGCGACGGGGCTTGAGGCCTGCCAGCCAAGGACTTAACGCGGGGCCGCTTCTGGCCCGACCCGCAGCCATGACGGACGTCTTTCGCCGCGCAAGGGGCACCGCCCACGCGTACACCCAAGACATGGGCTGGCCCGGCAAGGTGGTGTTGGCCGCCGGATTTGCCGGTTTCACGGCACTGATGGCCCAGTTGAGCATCCCGCTGCCGTGGACGCCCGTTCCATTCAGCTTCCAGGTGCTGGGCGTGCTGGTCACCGGCGCCTACCTGGGACGCCATTACGCCCTGCTGTCCATCGCGATCTATGTCCTGGCGGGCGCCCTCGGGCTCCAGGTCTTTGCCGATCAGACGAGCAGCGGCGTTGAGATTTTGACCGGCTACAGCGCCGGGTACATCGTCGGTTTCGCCGTCGCCGCCTGGTTCGTGGGCTGGTACATGGAGCGCCGCCGCGCACTCCTCGACCGCCGCACCGCAGCACTGCTGCTGGCCGGCCTCGGCGCGCTGGCCACCGCCAGCCTCGGCGCCCTGGCCTGGGTGTCGCTCGGCAACTCCTTCGACGCGCCCTACTCGCCGGCGCGCAGCCTGGCCTGGCTGGTCGCCGGGGCCGTTGTGCTGGCGGGCGCGGCGGCCGCGGCGCTGGTGCAGCAGGCACGGGGCCAGGGCTGGGAGAAACTGAACCTGTTTCTGGTCATGATGGCCGGAATCGGAATCATTCACGCCCTCGGCGTTCCCGTGCTCAAGTACACGCTCGATTGGCCCTGGAGCCAGGCCTTCGCCCTCGGCTCCGCCGTCTTCCTTCCCTTCGATCTCGTCAAGGCGGCGCTCGCCACCGCGTTGTGCGTCGCCTTCATCCCCACCCGAGAGGAAATTACTCATGCCTGACATCACGAAGATCCTCGTAGCCAACCGGGGCGAAATCGCCCTGCGAGTCATGCGCACCGCGCGCGAGCTGGGACTCGCGACGGTGGCGATCCATTCGCCCCAGGACGCCGAGGCCGCCCACGTTCGTTTCGCCGACGAGGCCTACGGGCTGGGCGACGAATCGGCCGCCTCGAACTACCTGAACATCGCGGCCATCGTCGAGACCGCCGAGCAGGCCGGCGCCGACGCCGTTCACCCCGGCTACGGTTTCCTGTCCGAGCGCGCCGACTTCGTGGACGCCCTCACCAAGGCGGGCGTCACCTTCATCGGGCCCCCGGCCGAGGCCATCCGGATCCTGGGCGACAAGGTGGCGAGCAAGGAGGCGGCGCGCAGGGCTGGCGTGCCGGTCGTGCCCGGCCTGGACAAGTTCGTCAAGGACCTCGCGGAGGCCGAGGAGGTCGTCGAGGTCACCGGTTATCCGCTCATCATCAAGGCGGCCTTTGGCGGCGGCGGCATGGGCATGCAGGTCGTTCAGACGCCGGCCGAACTGGAGTCGGCGCTCAAGGCGACCCAGCGCCAGGCGGCCGCCGCGTTCGGGCGCGGCGAGGTATTCATCGAGCGCTTCATCGGCCGCCCCCGGCACATCGAGTTCCAGCTCCTGGCCGACACCCACGGCAACGCCGTCCATTACGGCGAGCGCGAGTGCTCGATCCAGCGCCGGCACCAGAAGCTGATCGAGGAGGCCCCCAGCCCCATCGTGACGCCCGAGGAGCGGGCGCGCGTGGGCGAGTCCGTGTGTCAACTGGCGCGCGACGTTGGGTACACCAACGCCGGCACCGCCGAGTTCCTTTACGAGACGGGCGAGGACGGCCGCGGCCACTTCTACTTCAACGAGGTCAACACGCGCCTCCAGGTGGAGCACCCCGTCACCGAGCAGGTGTACGGCGTGGACCTCGTGGCGGAGCAGATTCGCGTCGCCACGGGCGAGCAACTGGGTTACGATCAGGCCTGGGTGGACGCCCGCGCACGCGGCTGGGCCATCGAGTGCCGCATCAACGCCGAGGATCCGACCCAGAACTTCATGCCCACGCCGGGGCCGGTGGCGCGTCACCAGCCGCCGCAGGGCAACGGCGTTCGCGTGGACACGTTCCTGTACCCCGGCTTCCGCGTCCCATCCAGCTACGACTCGATGGTCGCCAAGCTGATCACGTACGGCGCCGACCGGGCCCAGGCCGTTCGCAAGATGCAGCGCGCGCTGGCGGAGTACGACCTCGGTGACCTCACGACCAACCGGCCCCTGCACGCCCTTCTCATGGCTGACGAGGCTTTCCAGGCCGGCGACATGACCACGCGGTTCCTGGAAGAACACCGTGTTCTGGAACGCCTGCAAGGCATCCAGGACGAGGCTTCCGTCGAGGCCAAGCGGCGCATCGCGGCCCTCGCAGCGGCCCTTGCCCAGGAACCCGGCGGCGTGGACGCCCTGGTGGCCAAGAGCTACTCGTTTCGCCAGAGCGCGGCGGGCAACGTCGGCGTGGACCGTTATGGTCGCCGGCGAACCAACGCGTGGGGACAACGCAGCCGCCGCGAGGCGACGGGCCAGGCCAACTAGATTCGCCCGCTCGGGCCGGGCTTCACGCGTCGCGGCCGGGGTGCTCTGGCCGCGCGACCCACGCCAGCGGCGCCTTGGCAGGCGACGGTGATCGCGCCTGGCGGGACGCGGTGTAAATCGTTTGCCGCCCGTGGCGGTCCGCCTGCACGAGGGAGCCTTCTGCCAACTTCGCGAGTCGGTACTGGGTTGTTCCACGGCTCCAGCCCCAGCCAGCGGCCGCCTCAACGATGTCTTTCTGGGGCACGCCGGGGTGGTCGAGGAGCCAATCGTGCAGGCGGGCGAGGTCGGCGTCGCGGCGCAGCACGACAGTGTCCCAGGAGTCGTCGTAGGCGCCGTGGTTGGGGAAGAAACGGCGCGTGTTCTGGTGCCCGTGCTCGACCACGATGCCGCTGCGCTTGAGGACTGCGAGGTGGTGGCGCGTGGACTTGACGGCGAGGCCAGACGCGCGCTGCAGTTCCCGGAACGTGGCGCCGGGACGCTCGTGGATGTGCTCGTTCAAGCGGCGCCGGTTGTCGTTGGTGAGCGCCTGACGCTCAGTGAGCCGCGTCACCAAGCCAAAGGCCACGCGGGCGGCGAAGGCGAGGCCCGCCGCGATGCCGGTCGCTGCGGCTGCGCGGCCAGCCCCGGCTACGGCGCCTTCTTCGTCGAGGCGGGCCGCCGTCAGGTCACCCGACAGGTGCGCCTGCAACCGACCCGATGCGTCCGACGGGGAGAGTCCACCCAGGTGGAGATCGCCACGCGCCCACAGGGTCTGGTCGTCGGCGACGATGCAGCCCTCGCAGGCCGACAAGCGGTCCATGCTGGCCGTTGGAAGGCGCATCCATCCGGACACGTCCAGATCCAGGCTGCTGGCGCCCATGATGACGGCAGCGATCTCGGCCTCGCCGCCTCGCAGCCTGGCCTGGCCGGCCCCCTCCAGCAGCGTCCAGCCAAGCTCCTCGTAGGCTAGCGCCGTCTCTTTCGGGCCGTCAACGCGGTCTTCGTGTCGGTGACCCCCGGTGGGGCATGCACCCGAACCGGCGCAGGCGACGTTGATGTCATGCAGTTCAACGAAAACCTGGCCGCGGGCGTGGATTTCAACGTTGCCGGGGCCAGAGGCGGTTGTTCGAACCACCGCGGCGGGCGGCCCGAAGCACCCCAGCGTTCTCAGCCGGTAGCGCTCCCGCTCCTCCAGCGTCATGCGATGCGATCGGCAATCCTGCCCTTGCAGCCCATTGATTTCCCCGGGGACGTCCATGTCGATGACCAGTTCGGACGCTTCGATGTAGACAACGGCTGCCTCGCCGGCGCCCGTGGCGTGCAGACCCACGCCCGCCGGCAGCCGGGCCGAGGACGAGCGAGCCGGCGTTTGGGCAAACACGTCCCGTTCATGCGGCACCTCGGCGATGGCCACCGTGGTGTTGACGTACGTGGCCTTGGCGCCAGGCTGCAACTCCACGATGAAGTCCACGGTCGGCCCGACGAGGAGAATGTAAGCCCACGCGCTGCCGCTCGCCGTCGCAGCCGGTCCAAACTGAGCCGGCGCATCGAATTCGACGGACGCGCTGTCTTGCGCAGTCGCCACCAGTGGCGCGCCGAGCAGAACGACGGAAAACAGGATCAGGCCGAATCGGGGCATGGTGCATCTTTGAAGAATGAGACCCGGCCCTCGCCGCGGGCCTGGTTGTAGACGGCGCCCTGGCCAACGACGGTCAAGCCGGTTTCGGCGCCCAGCGCGGGCGGTTCCAGCGCGCCGCGTGAAACGGCGGTTTCCACCGCATCCCTCTCAAACGAGCGGGCCACGTCGAGGACCCGCACGTCGTCGTGCGCCTCGTCGTACCAAACCCAGCGGTTGTTCCCGTGCCCCGCCGAGCCCTCCCCGGCCATGCGGGGAAACGCGACTTCGGAGGAATCGTCGTGTTCCGAGGGCCGCCAGCGCCAGCGCTCATCCGTGGTACCTGCGAGGTCCGCCGCGTCCCATTCCACCAAACCGGGCAGCGCCGGCATCGCGAAATGGAACGCAAGCGCCGAGGCCACTTCCGTGTCGTTCACCCAAACAGCGTGAAGCACCGCCGTCACGGCCGTGCCGCGGCACTGGGGCGGGTGCGAAAAATGGGTGTGCCC
>JBFJYU010000150.1:0-7834 GCA_041622435.1 Thermoplasmatota archaeon
CATCCTCGCCACCGGCACCTGCGCCGCCGCCGCATGGCACGCTGGCAAACGACAAACCTGAGCGCCGCAACAGCCAAGTAATACACGCCTGTCGAAACACCCATGGCCCTGGTGCTCTCGGAGCGCGACTACAAGCTCCTGACGATGTTCACCAAGATCGCCGGCATTTTCATTTTCGCCGCCGGCTCGATCAACTTGGTTGATTTCGGCCGCGTCCTGCTCGGCCCGCTCCTGATGCTGGCCGGTCTCGCCGTCGTTCTTGCGCCCGTCCCCATGTCTGTCCTCCAGCCGGCGGGTTTGGCCGAGGCGGAAGCGGCAGAGCGCGACGGCTACCTCGAAATCAACGAGTAGGCCGCGGGAGACTACCGGACCAAGTAGTGTGGCACCATGGGGTCGCTGGGGCGGTGATCCACGAGGCGCGTGACCGCGCCGCGGTTTTCCAGGGCCGGCTGGCGGCCATCCGGGAAGACCTCCATGGCATGGTGCTTGACCCCGAAAGCGATGAAGGCCCGCAGGACCGGCATCAAGTCGCCGCCCTTTTCGGTTAGAACGTAGCGAACATCGCGTTCGTCCTGGGCGTCGACGATGCGCTCAACGAAGCCCTCCTCCCGCAATTCCTGCAGGCGCATGGAGAGAATTCGCGGCGTCAGGCCGTCGTTGTTGTGAAGGATCTGGTTGAACCGGTTTAGGCCGTGCATGCCGATGTCACGCAGAACCAGCAGTGCCCACTTGCGTCCTAGTACGCGAAGGCTGGATGCGATCGGGCACGTCAGGAGGGGTACTTCCATCCGTTCCGCCCCGGCATCGCTGCCGTCGTTTACCAACACAAGGGCCATGTCTCCCAATCCCACGCCTCACTGATAACCCCTTGCGAACCAGCCGGTTGCGCGGCGTCGCCCTTTCCTGCAGATTGGTGCTACCTGGGGGTATGGGGCGCGATATCCTTTTCTCCCGCCACCCCGTTGGCTGCGAGCCCTTGAGGAAAATGCCGTTTACCCGGGTCCGCCCCTCATGGGGGAGGGCGTGGCGTGCGGTGGCTCCAACTGGATGGTGCAGTGGTCCAGCTCGAATTCGTCGCTGAGGACGGCCTCGATGCGACGCAGAATCTGGTGGTTGTCGGACTGACTGGGGGCGACGGTGGCGTGGAGGCTGGCCGAATGGTGGCCGGGCGTCAGTGTCCAGACGTGCAGGTCATGAACATCCAGCACGCCGTCGACGGCCAGCACAGCGTTGCGCACCGCGTCGACATCGATGTGCGGAGGGGCCAGTTCCAGGAGGATTCGCAGGCTGGAGCGCAGCAGGCTCCAGGCGCCCCAGGCGATGATGCCGGCCACGACGAAGGAGACGAGCGTGTCGTAGATGGTCTGGCCGGTCCAGCGCACCAGGAGTGTGGCGATGATGACGCCGAGGCTTGCCAGTGCGTCGCCGACGACGTTGAGGAAGGCGCCTTGGGCGTTGATGTTGGTGCGCGCGTGGTCGTGCAGGAAGAGTGCCGCCAGGATGTTGGCTCCCAGGCCGATGACGGCGACGATGAGGATCTGCGTGGTGGCCAGTTCTTCCAGGGGGTTGGACAGGCGGCGCGCGGCGCTGACGGTGACGAACGCCACGACGCCGATGAGGAGGAACCCGTTGAGGCTGGCGGCGAGCACTTCTGCGCGGTAGTAGCCGTAGGTGGCTTGGTCCGACGCGGGGCGCGCCGCCCACCGCAGGGCCCAGTAGGCGAAGGCCAATCCCGACAAGTCGACCATGAGGTGGCCGGCGTCGGAGAGCAGCGCCAGGCTGCCGGTGACGTAAGCGGTCCAGGCTTCCAGCACCAGCACGGAGCCGCTGGCAACGAGCGCGATGAGCAGTCGCGGTCCGATGTGGCGGTGGCGTTGGGGCGGAGCGTCGTGCTCCTCGTGGATGCTGATACCCGTCCATGCGAGGCCCGAGCATAGAAACGTTGCTTGGCGCGCCCGGCGGCCGGCGGCCGGGGGCCTTCAACGGCTCAGAACAGGGTGAAGGGGGCCTCGAAAAGGCGGCGCAGGCCGTAATAGCCCAGCGCGACGCCGGCGGCGTCAAACTGCACGTCGCTCCAGGAGTTGCGCCACGATTCGTACCCGAAGGGGTAGTTGAACAGCTTCATGGAGATGGGGTAGAGGACGAAGAGTTCCAGCGGCTCGTAGGCGATGAGCAGCAGCAGCGCCAGGAACGGGTCCATGACCCAGCCCATCAGCATGGCGGTGGTCAGGTGGACGGCGCTCCAAACGTCCACGACGCGGTCGTTGCGCTCGTGGGCTGTCGGGCCGGGGCCGATGTCGCCCGCGTCAATCGCCACGAGCCGCCAGGGCTCCAACCGGCTATAGGGGTCCCGCTTGGAGGTGTTGGCGCGGCCGACGCCTTGGGGCGACGGTTAGCTGAGTGTGGCGAGCAGGTCGCTGGGGCGATCGGTGATGATGCCGTCGACGTTCTGGCGCGCCAGGCGGTTCCACGACGTGGCGTCGTCCACGGTCCAGACGTGGAGTTGCAGGCCGAGGCGGTGGGCGTCCTCGGCGAGTTGGGCGCCGTTCCAGTCGGATACGCCGTCGAGCTTGGCCTGCAGGGCGTGGTGGCCGGTGGTGGCTGCGTAGGCGAGTTCGGCGTGGGGGTCAACGGGGTTGAGCGTGAGGAAGCCGACGGGCAGGTCTGGGACAAGGTGGTGGATCAGCGTCGTGGTCTTGAAGTTGAAGGAGGAGACCATGACGCGGCCGGCGTCCAGGTAGGCGGGGTGGCGGTTGAGGACCTCCGCGACGGCGGGGAGCAGGACTAGGTCGACCGGGTCGAAGGTCTCGGGTTCGGTGGGGTCGTTTTTGATCTCCACCATGATGGCGATGCGTTCGTCGGCCAGCGCCTCGAACACCTCGTCCAGGGTGGACAGCGGCACGAACGGGTGCTCGTCGCAAAAGTCGGCGCACGCGTTGCAGGAGCGCAGTTGGGCCAGCGTGGAATCGGCCACGAGGCCGGTGCAGTTGGTGGTCCGGTCGAGGGTGGCGTCGTGGATGACGATGGGGACGCCGTCGGCGGACGCCTGTACGTCCAGTTCGAACCAGTCGGCGCCTGCTGCTGCCGCGTGCCGGAACGCGACGAGGGTGTTTTCGGGCGCTTCGAGGGAGCCGCCGCGGTGGGCGAGCACCAGGGGGCGTGGCGTCGGATCGTCGCCGGTGGGCAAGCCCGTGACGGGGAGGCTGGGCAGTAGGGCGAGCACGAGGAGTGCCGCCAGGCTCTTGCGGGTCATGGCTGGTTATCGGGCCCGCGATGGTGAAGCTTGCGGGGTGGCCGGCGCCGCCGCCCGGCCGTTGCTGCCACAGCCCCTGCGGCTGCCGAGCCACGTGCCGTCGTCAGTCCGGGGGTCGGCGGGTCGGCGGGTCGGCGGGTCGGCGGCGCGCAAGTGGCACAACGCGACGGCTGGCGGCGAAAATCGACGTGAACATGTTCGCACGAACCTGAAACACCGCAAACATGATTGAAACGTTCCAGTTTAGCTTCGAGTGTGTTATGTATGAACCGCCAATCGGATGAGTATACCTCGTTTGAGGATTGGAGTGTGCACTCGATGGGACAAATGTTCAAACTCTTGCTGGCCGCCCTCGTGGTGGCCGTCACCACGCTGCCGACGGCGCTCGCGCAGGAAGCCACGGCCGACAGCGTCGCCGCCGACCTGGACATGGTGTGGCTCTTCGTCGCCGCCTGCCTCGTCTTCCTGATGCAAGCCGGCTTCGCCCTACTGGGCGCCGGTGCCATCCGAACCAAAAACACGGTCAACTACCTCATGAAGAGCGTCATGGACTTCGGCCTCGGCGCCCTCGTGTTCTTCGCCGTCGGCTACGCGTTCATGTTCGGCGAGGGCACCGCCTTCATCGGCCTGTCCGAGTTCGGCCTCGGCGCCGGCACGCCAGACGGCTCAACCCTGATGTTCTTCCTGTTCCAGGTGATGTTCGCCGCCACCGCCGCCACCATCGTCGCCGGCGCGGTTGCCGAGCGCATGAAGCTCGGAGCCTACGTCGTGTACACCGTCGCCATCACCGCGTTCATCTACCCGGTCTTCGGCCACTGGGTCTGGGGCGGCGGCTTCCTCAGTGACCTCTCCTGGCTCGGCCTCTCCACCGGCGTCGCCGACTTCGCCGGCAGCGGCGTCGTCCACGCCGTCGGTGGCCTCCTCGCCTTCGCCGCAGCCGCGCTCCTGGGTGCCCGCCGCGGGCGCTTCGACAAGAGCGGCCGCCCCCGCGCCATTCCGGGCCACAACCAGGTGTATGTGGTGCTCGGCACGCTCCTGCTGTTCTTCGGTTGGTTCGGGTTCAACACGGGCAGCACCCTGTCCGCCAGCGACGCGGGCGTCCCCCTCATCGCGGTCAACACGTTCCTGGCCGGCAGCGCGGGCGCCTCGGCGGTGTTCCTCTCGCAGCTCGTCGCCGGCCGCCCGCAGGACCTCGGTCGCGTTTGCAACGGCATGCTCAGCGGCCTCGTCGCCGTGACCGCCCCCTGCGCCTTCGTTGCCCCCTGGGCAGCCATCGTGATCGGCGCCATCGGCGGCATCCTGTACCTGGTGGGGGCCTTCTTCATGGAGCGCGCCCTGCACATCGACGACCCGGTCGGCGCCATCCCCGTCCACGGCATCAACGGCCTGTTCGGCCTCGTCGCCGTCGGCCTTTTCGCCACGGAAGGCGGCGTCACCGGCCTGATCGCCGGAAACGTCGAACAACTCGTCGCGCAACTCGTCGGCGCCGCGGCCCTGCTCATCTGGACCCTCGGAACGGGCTTCATCCTGTTCAAGTTCATCGACGTCACGATCGGCCTGCGCGTCCCCGCCGCCGTCGAGGACACGGGACTGGACGAGGGCCACCACGGCGGCGTCGCCTACCCCGAGCTGACCGCCGTGATGGGCGTCGTGCCGCCGCGCAAATAGGATCAACCACCCACCTTTCCCCCTCTTTCTACTGTTTTCTGGGGTCTCCGCCGCCCAATCGGACCGTTATCCGGTGGACCGACGATGGCGCCTGCGACCTTGACCAAATGGAGCGGCGCCATACTCCGTCCATGACGCAGGCTGGAGCCTGCTGCGGGGGCCCTTGCGGGGCTTGCGCTTAAAGCCAGTCGCCCGGATGCGCGGGCGGTGGTTTCATGCTCCGTCTGCCCGCGCTTCCCCTTGCCTTGCTCCTGATTCTGGCGCCCGTCGCCCACGCGGTGCTCGCGCCCGTGTCCGTTAGCGTCGCCGACCCGGTGCCGGCGGTGACGCCGAGCCTTGGGGACGCTGTCGATGAGATGGCGGCGCTACTGGGCGTTGAGGTCGCCACCGACAGCCTCGCGGACGCGGTGCTCTTCCCGGCCCTGGAGGCGGCCCTCGCTGGCGCCCTCGTTGGCCTGGCGGAGTGCACTCGCATCACCCAGGCGGCGCCGGTGCCCGAAATGCTGGCGGCCGTCGCCGCCGGGCTCGTGCCCGCCACCCCGTGGGCTCCCGCCATGCGCGCCTGCGGCGAACGGGTTGTCGCGTCGGTGGACAGCATCTCCCTGGCCCTCGACGTGGCGGCCGGCGTCCAGTTCTCGTCAGACCCCATCGACTTGTGGCCGGTTCTCGTCTACGCGCCCGGCGACGGCGACGACACGTACACCGACGACTACGCGCTCATCGTGGACGAAGGCGGCAACGACGCGTACTACAACAACGCCGGCGGAAGCGTGCTCGAGATCATCGACGACCGCCCACCCATTGACGGGGTCCCCGACCAGGGTTGCCACGCCGTCATCGACGCCGCCCAGGGGCAGTGCATCCTCGCGGCGGCGGCCATGCTCGACAAGGCTGGCAACGACGTGTACGGTCGCCTGGAGGCACCGACGCGCGACGCCGTGTGCACCAACGACCCCATCGTGCTGCGCTTCGGCAACCAGGGCAGCGGCATCGCCTCCGTGGGCGTTCTCGTCGACGAGGCCGGCGACGACACCTACATCGGCAAGACGCTGGCCCAGGGCACCGGCCACGGCGGCGGCTTCGGGTACCTCCGCGAGGAGGCCGGTAACGACAGCTACCTGGCCATTCGCAGCAGCCAGGGCGCCGCCGTCATCGGGGGCACGGGAGTCTTCCACGAGCTCGCGGGCGACGACCACTACGATGTCTACTCTCCCGCCGCCATCGACCCCCTGGCGCGCATCTACCAAGTCGGCTCGGGCGGTGTTCTCAACGATCGCGGCTACTGCGACCACATTCCGCGCCACACGCTGGGCGTCGGCGCCACCGGCGGCACCGCGTACTTCCGCGAGGAAGCCGGCAATGACCACTACATCTCCGGCTGGCACGGACAGGGTGGCGGATTCAACGGCTTCGGATTCTTCGAGGACCTCGCCGGCCAGGACACTTACGACGGGCCGCCGGGCCGCGCCGACGGCGCCACGGTGCTGCCGTCCGCGTCGAGCAGCGGGTTGTTTATCGACCACGAGTAGGGGCGTGGGGGCTACGGTCCCCAGAAATACTGGCCCTGCGCCAGCGGGCTCGCCTCGCTGCGCACATACGTCAACTGCTCCTCGTGCCCGTCGGGCCCCTCCCCGGCGCGCAGTTTGCTGTACGCCATGTGGATGGCGCCGTCGGGGCCCAATTCCAATTGCAGGAAATCCAGCAGGTCGCGGCCCAGTGCGCCCACGAACACCGGCTCGGGGTCGGCGATGACCCAGTCCCCGCGGGCGTCCGGGTTGGCTGCGTTGCGGCTGGCGGCGGCGTGGAGGTACCACTCGGAATCGGGGCCGACGGTTTCGTCGGCGGCGCCGTACCACGCCACGGCCATCGTGCCGTCGGCGCCGGCGGCCAGCCAAGGCATGCGGTGGGCTCCAGGGCCGTTGATGGTCGCGACAGTGGCCAACAAGCGCACCTGTCTTGTTTAGCTTGGGCGACGAGCTGCCCTTCAAAAAAGACTAGAAGAAAGGAAAAGGGGTGTCAACAGGCTACCGCCGCCTCACAAGTAGGGGCAGTAGAAGTATTCCCATTCTTCGTATGACTGCCGGATGTTCTCATACATGGTTACGGTGCAGCCGCCACCATACCCCAGGGGATCATCGTGACGTGGGGGCCAATACGTCACCCAAATGAAGACCTCGTGCTCGGTTGGGTAGATCCGGATGGTGTCCCAGTAGTCGACAGAGTGAATGTACTCGTGGCCGGACCCGGATTCCCGGGCCCAGCATTCGCGGTAGACAAAGGGCTCGCTGGCGCCGACATCGCGGATTCCTACCGTCGCCGAGACGGCTTGCCCATCCGTCTCACCTCCCACCAAGCAGTCGCCATCGCCCCAAGTGCGCACAGAAACGCACGATCTCTGCAACGGGGAAGGCAAGCTGCGGCATGCGGAAACGCTGTCCTCGGGAATCTCGTCTGGCACATCGACACCGCAGACGTCCCCCCACCTGATGAAGGATGCCGGTCCGACCAGCACAGACGCAGCAACCACGCACCTGTCGAAGTCTCCATCCATGTGCGCATCTTCCGCCCTTAGGCCAAGATAGACGTAATTGCTAGCATCGGTGCCCCCGATCACATGGATGTAGCGACCGTGGGCATCGGGGCCACGCCAGGCGTCGTACCGGCAGTATTCCAGCAATTCAACGTCAAGCCAGTACACGCCGGCAAGTTTCGAATCCACAGCCCCCTGGGGCAAGCCGTCGCGGTGCTCCTCCCTGCAACTTGTCTCACTCATGTCAATGCAGGTTTCCGTCGTGTTGGTTGGATCGCTGGCATCGCAGGCGTACGCCGACGGCGTCATGACAAGTGTTGCGCCCAAAAGGACCCAACAAACCAAGATTTGTTTCATTATTGCTTCCACCACGGCGCCCGGTA
>JBFJYU010000151.1:0-7756 GCA_041622435.1 Thermoplasmatota archaeon
CCCCGCGCTCGGTTGCCGTGGTCGGCGCCAGCCGCCAGCCGGGTTCCATCGGTTGGCAGATTGTGCGCGCGCTGCGAACGGGCGGATTCAATGGCCCGCTGTATCCCATCAACCCCTCTGGGAGCACGGTCGATGGCGTCCCGGCGTTGCCGTCGCTGGACGCCTTGCCTGGCCCGGTGGATCTGGCCGTCATCGCGGTTCCCGCCGCTGCCGTGGTGGACGCGGCGCGTGCCTGTGCCCAAGCCGGGGTGGCGGGGGTGGTTGTCATCAGCGCCGGCTTTCGGGAGATCGGTGGCGAGGGCGCCCGCCGCGAGACCGCCCTGGATGCCGTGCTGGAGGAGACCGGGCTGCGCGCCATCGGGCCCAACTGCATGGGCATCTTCACCAACGATCCCGCCAACCGCGTCAATGCCACTTTCGTTCCCATGGACCTGCCCACGGGCAACGTGGCGATTGCCAGCCAGAGCGGCGCGTTGGGGCTGGCGCTGCTGGAGCGGGCGCGCGGCCTGGGCCTCGGTGTCAGCCGCTTCGTCAGTTTGGGCAACCGCGTCGACGTGTCCAGCAACGACTTGCTCGAACTGTGGGGCGACGACCCGGACGTTGACGTGATCCTGCTGTACCTGGAGCATTTTGGCAACCCGCTGCACTTCGTGGAGGTGGCTCGCCGCGTCGGCCGCACCAAGCCCATCCTGGCGGTCAAGAGCGGCCGCAGCGCCGCCGGAGCCCGTGCGGCCAGCAGCCACACCGGTTCCCTGGCGCAGGGCGTCGAGTTGACCGAGGCGCTCTTCGAGCAGTGTGGCGTCGTGCGCGCCGACACGATCCCGGAGCTGTTCCACCTCGCGCGCGTCTTCGCGCTTGCCCCGCCTCCGGGCGGCCGGCGGGTCGCCGTGGTCACCAACAGCGGCGGGCCCGGCGTCATGGCCGTCGACGCCATGGCCGACGTCGCCTTGGAGCCCGTCGAGTTTGGCCCCGCCACACTGGACGCCCTGGCCGCGTGCGCGCCCGCCACCGCAAGCCTGCGCAACCCTGTTGACCTGACGGCCGGTGGGGACGCGGCAGCCTACGCGGGCGCCCTGGATGCGGTGCTCGCCGACGACGACGTGGATGCGGTGCTGGTCGTCTACACGCCGCCCACCACGCAGGATGACGCAGCCGTCGTCGACGCCATCCTGCACGCCGATCGACGCGGTAAGCCGGTCCTCGCCTGCGTCCTGGGCCCCGGCGGTCCGCCCTTCGACAGGCTCCCGGCGGCCGGCCTCCCCACCTTCACGTTCCCAGAGGCGGCGGTCCGCGCGCTGGGCGCCTACGCCGACCACGTCGAGCGACGCGCGCGAACACCGGGAACCGTGCCGAGTCTCCCCGGCATCGACCGCGCCGCCGGCCGCCGCGTCGTCCACGCCGCTCTTGCTTCCGGACGCGAATGGCTCACCGCCGACGAGGCCCGGCGCCTCATGGACGCCTACGGCATCTCCCAGCCCAGCCAACGGGTGTGCAAGACCTCGGAGGAGACCGCCGCCTTCGCCCGTGACAAGGGCCCCGTTGTCCTGAAAGCACAGGGACCCACACTGCTGCACAAATCCGATGCCGGAGCCGTCGTCCTGGATGTCCCCGGCCCCGGCGCCCGGCAGGCCCACGAAAAACTCGTTGCGCGCCTCGACGCGGACGGCCACGCCGTCGAATCCGTGCTCGCCCAGCAACAGGTGCCAGCCCGGCGCGAACTCCTGCTCGGCATCACCAGCAACCCCCGCGACGGCGCCCGCATCGCCTTCGGCCTCGGTGGCATCCACGCCGAAATCCTGCGCGACGTCGCCTTCCGCCTGGCGCCCCTGACGGACGCCGACGCCGCCCGCCTCGTGCGATCGATCCGCGCCTGGCCGCTGCTGGAGGGCCACCGGGGCCGACCCGGCGCCGATGTCCCAGCCCTGGAAGACCTGGTCTTGCGCCTGTCCGACCTCGCCGTCGACCTGCCCGAGGTGCGCGAACTGGACCTCAACCCCGTCATGGTCGGCGGGCCGGGCGAGGGGGCGCTGGCCGTGGATGCCAGAGTGCGGGTGGCCCCCTCAACCGATTCGCCCGCGCCCGCCGTGGCTGGGTGAGGTCGCATCGCGCGCTTAGCCAACGGGACTGCCCCCACTTCCACTGGAACAACGGTTTTATAGCAAACCCCTGTCGCCACCAACTCACCGTAGGAGACAGAAGGTCCCTGGACCCGACGTCGCCGTACTACGGAGGTGATAGCCATAGCAGACGAACCATTCCTGGCCGCAGTGACCGAAGCCCTCGAAAAGGGCAAGGCCGCCGAGCGGAAGTTCACCCAGTCTGTCGACCTGGCGATCACGCTCAAGAACGTGGACATGAACCTGCCCAAGAACCGGATCGATGAGGAAATCATCCTTCCGAAGGGCAGGGGCAAGGACGCGAAGGTGGGCGTTTTCGCAGGCGGCGAGGGTGCGTCTCTGGCCAAGAAGACCGCTGACGTCGTGATCCAGCCCGAAGAATTCGAGGACCTGGTCAAGAACAAGCGGGACTTCAAGAAGAAGGCCAATGAGATGAGCTACTTCCTTGCCGAAGCGCCCCTGATGGCGCAGATCGGTAAGACGCTCGGTATCGTGCTCGGTCCCCGCGGCAAGATGCCCCGCCCGATCCCCCCCGGCGCCGACCCGGCGCCCCAGATCGGCAACCTGCGCAACACGGTCCGTGTTCGCTCCAAGGACAAGCTGTCCTTCCACGCCTTCGCCGGCACGGAAGACATGTCGCCCGAGGACATCACGGAGAACATCGAGCTGATCATGCGGCGTATCGAGCAGAGGCTCGAGCACGGCCGCATGAACGTTGCTTCCGTGTATGTGAAGACCACCATGGGCCCCAGCGTGAGGGCCATTTAGGAGGCTCCAAGCATGGCACACGTTGCACCGTGGAAGAAGGACGAGGTCGCCCGGCTGGCCAAGCTGCTGACGGACAGTTCCGTCGTCGGCGTGGCTGAGATCGGCGGCATCCCCGGCCCCCAGATGCAGAAGATGCGCGCCAGCTTGCGCGCAGATGTGCAGGTTGTCGGCGTCAAGAACCGACTGCTCAAGCTGGCGATCGAGGAGGCGGCCAAGAACCGCCCCGGCATCGAGGGACTGGAGGAGAAGGTGGATGGCCAGATGGCCATCGTTGCCACGTCCAACAACCCGTTCAAGCTCTACAAGGCCCTGCAGGCCGGCGCCACGATGGCGCCCCTGAAGGGCGGACAGGTTGCCCCCAGCGACATCACCGTCCAGAAGGGTCCGACGCCGTTTGGCCCGGGTCCCATCGTCGGTGAGTTCCAGAAGGTGGGCATTCCGGCCAAGATCGAGGGTGGCAAGGTCGTCGTTTCGAAGACCACCACGCCCGTGAAGGCTGGCGACACGGTTTCCGCCGAACTGGCCCTGATGCTGGCGAAGCTGGAGATCGAGCCTGTTGAACTGAAGATCGACCTGAAGGCCGCGTTCGAGGAGGACACCCTGTTCACCCCGGACGTGTTGGCTGTTGACGAGGATGCCATCTTCGCGCAGCTCGGGATGGCGGTTCGCACCGCCTACGAGTTGTCGCTGCTCACGGCGTTCCCGACGAAGCTGACCGGCGAGGCTCTGGTGGCCCGCGCGTACCGCTCTGCGGTGGCGCTGGCCTTGGAGTCTGGCTTTGACCTGGGCGATGCCGCTGATGCGGCCGCCGAAGGATACGCCAAGATTCTGGCGTCCATCGGCAAGAAGCCCGAAGACCTCGCTGAGGAGCTCAAGGAGCGCCTCGGCACCCATATCGAGATCCTGACCTCCACGGCTGCCGCTCCAGCGGCCGCCGCCTCCGAGGAGTCCGCTCCGGAAGAGGAAGAGGAGGAAGAGGAAGTGAGCGAAGATGAGGCGGCGGCCGGTCTCGGCGCGCTGTTCGGATAAACTGGAGGTAGCAAGACATGGAATACGTCTACAGCGCGCTGCTTCTTCACAGCGCGGAGAAGGAGATTACGGAAGACGGCGTGACCGCCATCCTGACGGCTGCTGGTGTCTCGGTTGACGCCGGCCGCGTGAAGGCCCTGGTCGCGGCACTCGAGGGAGCTGACATCGGTGAGGCCATCGCTAACGCGACGGCCGCCCCTGTGGCTGTGGCTGGCGCCGCTGGCGCCGCCCCGGCCGAGGAAGCCGCTGCTCCCGCCGAAGAGGAAGAGGAAGAGGGCGTCTCTGAAGAAGAGGCGGCCGCTGGCCTCGGCGCTCTGTTCGGTTAGAACAGAGGGCGCCTCGGGCTCGCTTCCACTCACCCTTCGGGGTTCCTTTCCCTTTACTCTCTCTTTTGTTCTTGTTGACTGCTCAGCGTGAGCCCATTTCAGTGGGTTTGCTTGTGGCAATCCTTCGAGGGTCCATGCAGAAGTCAATTCGACTGGGGTAGCGATGATTCCAAGAGAATTCTTGTCGGTCAAATCGCCCGGGCGCGCAGCCTCTACGGCGGGACTGGCTCTGGTCATTACGGTATTGTTATCGGCTCTGATGATGAGACTTGGAAACAAGAGGATGGGCCTGGCGCTCCTCTTCTTGCCCTCGTTGCTCGTTTTTGCCCTGTTCGTTTTGGTTGCGGTAATGTTGTTTCCGAATAGAACTCGGTTCCTGCATCTTGCTCTTGGCTTGGGCATGTATGGTTTGACTGGATTCGCCTTGGCGTTCTTCGAGGTGGGCTACTTGGAAGGGGTCTTGCCGCGTCAACCCTGGGGGATTCTACTTTGGCCTACGATCACGCTCATCTATTTGGGGCCGCTATGGAACTGGTGGCCGGATCATGCGGAGTAGTCTTGTCATCGTCGGGTCGTCCGACCATGGAGAATGGAAGAAGACGGGCGGCAGATGGGGTGCTGATCGTTGACCTCGCCGCCGAACTTGATCACCTGGAGGGGTTCTGCAGCCCTCGGCGGGTGGGTCGGGGCGTCGAGTTGGCGCGAATGCTTCTGAGCGAGCCGGCGTCCGACGCATTACGGGGACGCCGACGGCGGGGCGGCGGAGGCGCGCGCCAGCGTGCCGGGCGTCTCTGAAGCTGAGGCGGCCGCTGGCCGGCAACGGGAGCTTATTCCTGTTCGCGGCGATCCGCTCGGCGCTCACGCAGGTAGGCGACCAGCGCGGCGATGACGATGAAGCCCACGATGGAGATGGCGATCCATTGGCCGAGGCGCGGGTCGAAGCGGCTGGCGAAGGCGAGTGTCGCGTCGAAGAAGAACGTCCACGATGCGGCGGCGATGGCCGTGGCGGCGATGACCGGCGCGATCAGGTAGCGCGTGTGGATGCCGGTGAGGCGGCCGAGGATCAGGCCGATGAGGGGGCCGTTGATGAGAAACGGCATGAGCATGAAGAAGAACAGGCCGAGGGGGCCCCAGCGGTGCACGAAGGCCTGGTGGGCGTCGGCGGCGGCCTCGATTTTGCGCATCCGGCGCATGAGGAACGTGTCGCGGTCGTGGAATTTGTGCAATAGGTACAGGAAGAGCGGGTAGCCGAAGCAGGCGCCGGCGAGATCCTGGCCAAAGCTGTACTGGAAGACCAGCAGGGGTGGGGCTCCCTGGCTGAGTCCGACGGGGATGCCGCCTTCGCGGCCGGTGACGATTTCCGCGCCGACGCCGGCGGCCAAGGCCCGGGCTCCGTCGGGGTTGATGAGGTAGTACAGGAGCGCCTGGATGGCGAGTTCTGCCACGATGGCCAGCCCGGCCAGCACGAAGAGCCACTCCTCGTGTGGCCTCAGCCGCCGCCACGCCGGTTTGGGAATGCGCGGGTTGAGGGTCGGGGCGTGGGGAGGCTCGGTCATGCCTCGGCGGTTTCCTCCCTCGCCTGGGTGGGGTCGTCGGGGCCCACGATGGGGTCAAGGTAGTCGCGTTCCCAGACCTTCAGGACAGACAGGGTGACGCCGACAAGGACCGGGCCGAGGAACAGGCCGATGAAGCCGAAGGCGGCGACACCGCCAAGCACGCCGATGAGCACGAACAGGGGGTGGATTTGGGCGCGGTTTCCAATGAGCCGGGGCCGGATCAGGTTGTCTACCTGGCTGACGATGAGCACACCCCAGCCGAGCAGGAAGAAGCCCTGCCACAATTCGCCGGATACCAGCATGAAGAGGGCGACGGGCACCCAGACCAGGAAGGCGCCCACGACGGGCAGCAGGCTCAGGACCGCCATGACCGACGCCCACAGGACCGCGCCGGGACCGCCGGCGATGAGGAAACCCACGCCGCCGAGGCCGCCCTGGATCAGGCTGGTCAGAACCTGGCCGACGAAGACCGCTTTCAGGCCGTTGTGGGCTTCCTTCATCAGTGTGTCCACCTGTTGCACGGGCAGCGGCGCCGCGCGGCGCAGGTACCCAACGAGTTTTTCGCCGTCCGTCAGGACATAATAAACAACGAAAAGAATGACTGTAATGGCCACGAACACGGCCGGCAGGGCCGTGGCGACCGTTTTGGCGAATGATGTCAACTGGTCGATGGCCTGATCCTGGAGCGTGTCCACCTGGGCCTGCAACGTCGCGTTGCGCTCATCCGTCGTGTTGTCCGGGTACAGAAATTCCAGCATGCGCTGAAAACCTGGGCTGGCGACGAAGACGTCGAACTGCTCTTGCGCCTGCCCTGACTGGATGGATTCGGCGAGGCTCTGGGCGTCGTTGGCGAGCGACAAGCCGATGGCTGTCAGCGGCATCAGGAAGATGACGAGCAGCGTGAACATCGTGAAGATGGCGGCGATCCGATTGGGAAAGATGCGTTCCCAAAATTTGTCCACGGGCAATGCCAGCACGGCCACGAAGACCCCGGTGACCATGTAGATCACGAACGGCTTGAAGACCGTCCACGTGAGGAAGAGGAGGCCGCCAAGGATGATGAAAAAGAAGATCTGGCTTTGGCGTGGCAGAATCCGGCGGCGCTGGTTCGCCTGGGTCACGCGCCGGCAACGGGGTGCGTCCTTAAGAGGTCGGCATTCAGCACCTGGCGGGTTCACGCCCGCCGGCTGGTAGGGGTTGCCCGGGGGCCCCGCGCCGGGCCGCGAGCGCCGGGTCGGGGTCGCGTGCGACGGCCTTCGCCTCGGCGCGGCGCGCGGCGCCAGCGGCCCGCTTGGGCGCGGATCGAAGCTGGGTATCAGTCGCGCGCGTGTTCCTGGCAGATCCGCACGAAGTTCTCGAACATCGTGACCCCGGCTTGGGTGTGCTCGACTTCGGGGTGGAACTGCATGCCGAACAAGGGCCGGGCGTCGTGGCGCATGACTTGCACCGGGCAGGTCTCGGAGTGGGCCAACACGCGGAAGTCGTCGGGGACGCGGCTGACTTCGTCGTGGTGGCTCGCCCAGACGGTGCTGCGTTCGGGGACACCCCGCAGGATGTCGCCCTCCTCGTCCACGACCATCTCGACGGCGCCGAACTCCGGCGGGTCGCCGGGGGCTGCCTCGCCGCCGAAGTGGCGGGCCATGAACTGCAGGCCGGCGCAGATGCCTAGGATCGGGATGTCGAGTTGGTCGAGGTAGTCGCCGCAGCGACCCAGTTCGCCGTCGACGCCGACGCGGGGCGCGCCGCCCGAGAGGAGCAGCCCGTCCAGGTTGGCGGCGGCGAGTTCCTCGACCGGTGTCTTGTTGTCGATCATCTGGGTTTCCTGTTTGAGGTAGCGCAGGACCCGCCATTCGCGGTGGGTCCATTGACCGCCGTTGTCGACGACCCAGATCTTCACGGGCGGCGCGAGGCGGCATCGGCTGAAAGCCGTGCCGCCGAGCGACGCACGTGCCCGAGGCGC
>JBFJYU010000152.1:0-7721 GCA_041622435.1 Thermoplasmatota archaeon
AGTGGCCGGTCGCCGGCGTGGCGCAAGCTCAAATGCCGGCACGAGGCCGACTTTGCCGTCGCGGGGTACAAGGAAAACCCCGGCGGCGCGCCGTCGCTGCTGCTGGCCGACGGCGAACGATTCGTGGCGGCGCTGCGGGCCGGCCTGGACGATGCTGCGCTGCGCGTCGTCGCCGACTACCTTGCTCGGCTGCCGGCCGCTGGGCCGCGCGCCAACATCGCCGGAGCGGTCTGGGTCGACTCACCCCTCGTCTGTCGCGCATCATTCGTGTCGAAAACCCCGGACGGCGGTCTCCGGCAGGCCAGGATCGCCGGGTTGCACCTCCACGGGCGCACATGGCCGTGAAATCGCCTGAGAGCCAGACCCATTGCCCTGGCCGCTCGGGCGACCGTCAGGCCACGGCCCTCGCGGCGCCGGGCGGCGACGTGAACCGGCCGCGCGCCTCCTCCACCGCCTCGCGAATCACGCACCCATCCATGTGATCGTTCACCAATCCCATGGCCTGCATGAACGCGTAAACGGTTGTTGGCCCAACGAATTTCCAGCCATGTTTCTTTAACTGCCTGGCCAATTCGACGGACTCGCTGGTCGTCGACGCCGGCTCGTTTCGGGGCGCCCGCCGGGCCGGTTCAAATTGCCAAACGAAACCCGCCAGGGAGCCGGCCCCGACCAAGGCCTCAACGTGTTGCGCGTTGTTGATCACGGCCTCGATTTTGCCGCGGTGCCGCACAATTCCTGCATCGCCAAGAAGACGCTCGATATCCTCCTCGGTGAATTTGGCGATCCTCGCGAAATCAAAACCTTGGAAGGCGGCGCGGAAATTCTCCCGCTTCGCCAATATGGTACGCCAACTCAGTCCGGATTGGAAGGCCTCCAGGCTGAGTTTTTCAAACAAGCGAATGTCATTATCGACGGGAAATCCCCATTCCTTGTCGTGATAGTCGAGGAATTCCGGGGCCGCCAGGGCCCACTCGCATCGGGGGCGGCCATCGGGGCCCGTGACCAATTCCATGTTTCCTGGAGTGAACCGCGCTTGATGAGGGGTTCGGAGGCCCTAGGCCGTCGTACCTTCGCTCATGCTGCCGCCGGGCTGCGTGTCCCGCGCGGCGTTCGTGGAATACGTGGCAGGGAGCTTCATGAATTTGGAATACGTGCGAATGATCCACGAGACGGGGCCTCGGAAGTAATAGCATTCGGGAAAAGCTCCCTGGTCAATCTGCTTCTTGTATTTTGCAGCCGTTCCTTTTGTCAGGTGGAAGAAAAGCTCGCTCGTGTTTTCGAAGACTTCGTGGATGATCAGCGCATCTTCGCCGACCACGCGGTAGACCTCAAAACGCAGCAGGCCTTTTTCCAAGTCGAAGGCGTCTGTCCCCACCTGCTGCCACCAGTGCGTCAATTCGTCAACGGAAGCACCCGGCTTGCAGGTCCATTTGGCGGTGACCATGATGGCATTCTTGAGGTCAGGGCGTTCGTAGTCGCGCTTCACGTACCCAAAAAGGAATTCACCGAAAACGGCCGGGACGCCTGTGGCGAGTATGGCCTGACGGGCAGCGGCGGAGATCTTGATGCCCCGGATCAGGTGGGTTCCCGGATGGCCCACTTGGGCCATCTCCAAGCTGTTTTCATCGGCTGTTTTGAGATGGTTGACCAATGCCTTCGCATCCTGGAAAACGTGGTGGTCCAAGATGGCGTCCTGCCCCACGCCGTGGTTGAATTCGGTCGAAAGAATTCCGGGGTCGCTGGCTGCGGCGTCATGGATGGCCTGGCGGGCATGCAACAATTGTTTCGATGCCGCCGAGCGCCCGACCGTCTTGCCCGTCGAAGCAGTCCACTTGCCCGTCAGGGCGATTTCTGTTCCGAGACGGGACGGCTGCGCGAGATGGGGCGGCAGTTTTTCGATAACCAGTGACATGTTTTGTGCCATGCTAATGTTCGTATTTCGGCGTGCCCGTCTGACGCCATCACCCACCAGTGACCTTTCGCGTCGGCCGGATGCCGCTCTGGATACACGCCATCATTGGGGCCGGGGGATTGTCGGAATTCTTTGCCCTGGCGTCACGATTGCGCCAGCAACGCCAGCGCGTTGGCGTCCAGATCCTCCAGCATGCGCGCGATGGCCTTGCGGAAGTTGGGTCGGATCGCGGCGTATTCCAGCACGGTGCCGACGGGGCCGAATTTGGCCTTGAGGTCGACCTTGAACGTCACGAAGCAACCGGTGCCACGGGGCTCGACGTGCATGTCCACTTCGAAGCGCTGGAGGGGCGCGTTGGTATCGAAAATGGTGATGTGGATGTCGTCGGCGCCGCGTTCGGTGATGCGCTCGCGGACCCACTGCTTGCCCTTCGGGTCGAAGTCACATTGGCGCTCGGCGCCGACGCCGCGGGGAATGTCGTTGAGGATGCGCGCCTTGGCGACGTTGCTGTTCCATGCGGCCACGCCGCCAAAGTCGTCGAAGACCTGCCAGACGGCGTCGGCGTTGGCCTTCATTTCTCGGGTCACGGTCAGAATTCCCATGGCGCTGCATGGCGCGCCGGAGCACATGGACGCTGCGATCAAGCAATGACGTGATCGGGGAGCTTCAAATACTGAACGGGGTTGGTTCGGGCGTGGCGGGGGACCCTGACTTCGAAATCCTCTGCGCGATCCAGGAGGCGCCGCTGGACGGTCCAGCGGTCTGGGCGCGCCGCGCCGGGGTCGACGCGACAACCCTGCGCCGCCGCGTGCGCCGCCTGGAGCAACACGGCGTGCTCAGGGGTTTCGCCGCGACGCCGGCCGCCGCCGCCTTCGGCCGCACGCCCACGACGCTCGAGTTCCACACGGCGCAGCCACCAGATATGGACGCGATCCTGGCCGTTGAGGACGTCGCCTGGGCGGCCTCCACGTACGATCAACGGACGTGGGTGAACATCTACGAAGGCGAAGACAGAACCCAGGAACTCGAAGAGCTTCTGGGCCCCAGCACGACGACGTACACCACCGCCGAGCCCGCCCCCACGGTGCTGGGGCGCATTGAGCTGAAGGTGCTGCGGGCGCTCATCCTTGAACCCCGCGCCGGCATCCAGCGACTCACCGAGATGACCGGGCTGTCCAGCAAAACCGTGCGCAACCACCGCGCCAGCCTGATTTCGCGCCGCCTGGTTCGCATTGATCCGTTGCTGCGACCGCCCCGCACCGCCGGCCGCATGTACTACCACGTCACGGTACACCTGGATGGCAGCGTGCGCCCGCAAGTGGTACAGGCCGCCACGCCGGACGCCATCGTCATCAGCCACTACAACGACGGCCAAGACCTCTACATGTTCTGCGCCGCCGCCGGTCTGCAGGAGCAGGCGGAGCGCGTCGAGGCGCTGCGCCACGCGCCAGGCGTCACCGATGTGACGGTTGTCGTAACCCGAGAGTATGGCCTGGCCACCCAGCGGCTGACGCGGTGGTGCGACGAGGCGATCGCCGCCTGGATGTAGGCTGGAAGGCGACGGCCGGTTGCGGCCCCGAATCGCCTAAGCTCGTCGCAGCGGCGTTCAAGGCGCGCTCCTGGTGGCCGCAGGGGGAACGCTTGCTCCATGCGAGCGCACCGAGTCGATGTCGATTGGATGGACCGTCACGCGTCGCCCGCCACGCTGGGTGCAACGGCGCCGCCCGCGCCGCCGTCGGGCGCTTCGACCATGGCGCGCCAGTACACCACGAACATCTGGGGCACGAGCACCATGGCCACGAAGAACCCGACCAGCAGCGCCAGCACGCCCGCCACGAACAGCAGCAACGCCAAGATGGCCATACCGAAGACGGGCCACCAATGCCCCTTCGTGTCGGCGAAGCTAGCCTTGATCGCGTCCACCGCCGGCAGGTTGTCTTCGATGAAGCGCTGCGACGCGAACGCCATCTTGACGCCCCAGTAGATGCCGGGAACGATGAGCAGAATCAGCCCCCCGACGATGATCAGGAAAACCAGCAGGCCCAGGAGCACCGACTGCCAGTAGCGGGGCCCGAACGCGTAGCCGAAATCCTGCCACGTGGGCCGCTCACCCCGGCTGGCGGCCAGGTGGACCTTGGTCAGTCCGACGCCCAGGGGGGCTCCCAGAAAGATGGCAATGAGCGCACCACCCGAATTCACGAACAACCGAACCTCGCCGGGCCATGGCTCGCCCAGACGGATGTTCGACGCAACGCCCTCGATCACGCCAAACAGGAGAAGCCACCAGAAGTGCGGCCAAATGTTCGTCCAGGCCTGCCCGAGCGCCGCCTGGACGCGCGGCTCCGGGACTGCGCCCACCGTCATCGTGGCCTGAAAACGCGCGGCCATCAAGAAAGCCGGCAAACGGGCCTCGGGCAATGGCTGCGCAGGCCCCCCTCGACACGGATGAACCATGCGTTCACCGGGTCGGCGGCCGCAGCCTTGCCCCCGCTGAGAGGGAGTGACGGCGGGGCAAGCATCAAATGTTGGCAGCCGGGCTTGCATCTGATGCGATCCCTGGCTCTCGTGGCGATGCTTGCTCTTGCAGGGTGTGTCGGCCTTGGCGACGGCGCCGAGCCGGCGGGCCTTGGTCGGGGGGCCAACGTGGCCCTGGCCGCCGTGGTGGACGACTACTACGAGGTGGCGCCAAGGGACCAGACCTACCTCCAGCACGGCGTCGAGTACGCGGTGGCGGGCGCCCGCGGCGACTCCGAGTTTGGCTTCCATTCGTTCGAGGAGGTGGAGGCGAAGCTGCACGCGTGGAACGACACGTACCCGCACCTGGTCGACCTGAGCGTCGCCGGCGAGTCCGTTGAGGGGCGCCCCATTTACCACGTGATCGTCACCGACGAGTCCGTTCCCACCAACGACAAGGTGGCGCCGTTCTTCGAGGGCGGCGTGCACGGCAACGAATACGGCGGCTCCGAGATCATGTTGTACACGGTTGATCTGCTGCTACAGAACCACGCCACCAACGAGTCGGTGCGGGAGATGCTGCGCAAGATTGACCTGCATGTCCTGCCGGTCGTCAACCCTGACGGCTACGTGGCGGGAAAGCGCGCCAACGCCAACGGCGTCAACCTGAACCGGAATTTCGACGTCGACTGGGGCAACCCGCTGGGGACATCGAATTCCGTGATGGGCCAAGTGGGCGCCGCCGCAGGGGTGCCGTTTGGCGGCGTCCTGATCGTCGCCGAAAACTGTGGCGCCGGCCCCAATTCCGAGCCGGAGACCCAAGCGGTGGCGGCCGTCATGGAAAGCCTCGGCGAACGGGCCGCGCTCCATTTGGCCGGGCACACGCCCTTCAACGCGATCCTGACCATCCCGATTGCCTTCGACCCGCCGTTCACGGTTCCCGCCCAGCACGAGGCGGTGCTGGATGACGTTCTGGACTGGGTGCGGGACAACACCGAATACGAAGCGGGCCGCGCGGGTTGGGGCGACATGTCCGCTGGCGGACCCTACGCGGCCAGCGGCAACAGCATGGACTACTGGTACGCCATGCACCAGAAGCCCGGCTTCACGCTGGAAGTGGAGTACTGGTTCACGTCCACGACCTCCGACGACTACCCGGCGCGCTTTGCCGAGGACTACGATGGCTTGCGGTTCTGGATGGACGCCACACTGCCGATCACCATGCACCTGCTGACCAACGCCCAGGCGCTGGCCAACTGGGAGGAGCCCACCGCCGAGCCGCTGATGCCCGCGGGCTGGGTCCAGCACCCGCTTCCGGAGCGTGACGGGCCGCCCCACTACAGCCACTAGGCACTCACCAGAACAACCACGCGGCCGTGCTGGCCAACAGGACACCGGCGACACTGATCAGTGCCCCCGCCTGGGCCATCTGGCGGACGTTGACGTGCCCGGTTCCGTACGCCATGGCGTTGGGCGGGGTGCCGACGGGGACTAGGAAGTCCAGGGAGAGGACGACGGCGGCGAGCATGGAAATGCCCGCAAGCGGAATGCCCCACGCGGTTGCCAGAGTGATGACAATCGGGATCATGATCACAGCGGCGGCCGTGTTGCTGGAAAAGACCGTCATGACCAGCCCCGCCGTGGCCACGGCCAGGAAGGCGACGAATCCGCCGCGGTCGCCAACGAGATCCGCCACGACGCCGCCGAAGATTCCGTCCAAACCGCTGCCCACGACCGCGTCGCCAAGGGCCAGGCCGCCTCCGATGAGTAGCAGCGTCGGCCACCCGACCTTGTGGATGTCCGCCTCGTCCACCAGCCCGAGGAGCGCCAGGAGCACGATGGGAACGACCGCAACCACGGCCGCCGACACCCCGTGCAAATCGGTCGTGAGCCACAGGGTCACGGTCAGCAGGAACGTGGCCAGAAGGAGTCCCTGGGCGCGGGTGAATCCTTGCGCGCCGGCCGGCGGGGGCTCGAGCGGGGCGTCGCCCAGCGGATAGACGCGCTGCAAGATGAACCAGGCAGCGACGATCATGACGAGGGCCAATGGCGCGGCTCGACTCATCCAGCCAAGGAACGTGATCTCGGCGCCGGCATCCGTGAGGAAGCGCAGCGCAATCGGGTTGGCTGGCGTCCCGATGGGCGTTGCAATTCCTCCGATGTTGGCTGAGAAGGCGACGCCCAGCACCATGTTGCGGGCCAGGTTGTCGCGCCCGTGGGGGTCGGCGGCGACGATTCCAAGGGCGATGGGCAGCATGATGGCCGTCGACGCGGTGTTGGAGATCCACATGCTGAACCCGGCGGTGGTGACCATGATGGCCAAAAGCACCAGGGACGGTCGCGCCCCCGCCCGGCGCGCCATGGCAGCCGCCAGCACCCGATCCAAGCCGTGCTTGCTCAGCCCAACCCCCAGGAAGAAGCCGCCCAGCAGTAACACGATGACCGGGTCGAAGTAGGCCGCAAACACCGTCGTGCGGTCTCGCCCCGCGACCAGGATCAGGAGCAGCGATGCCAGTAGCGCCGTGACGGCGAGCGGGATGGTTTCGCTAACCCACATGATCATCGCGAAGACCAGGATGGCGAGCACGATGGCCGCGTCGCCGGTCACGGGGAGGGCCAGGCTAGCCGCCGCCGCAACCAGCGCGCCAATCCACCAGGTGAGTCGCCTCGCCGTGCTCACGCCAATCCATGCCCGGGGCGGCGTTTGGCTGGGGCGGTAGGGGCCGCGGACAGGGACGGCTCCGCCGGGCGGCTGGGCTGCGGCTGCGGGGCCTTCACAACGGGCGGCTGGATCCAACCACGTGCAGATCCTCCGTCGCCGGCGGCGAGACCGGTTTGCTGGCGATCAGGGCCTGCTGGAACGCCTGGAATTCCGGTAGCTCCGGAATTTGGGCGCGGGCCGCCTCGCTCTCGGCGACGACGAGGTGGACGAACGTCTGGCCGTCCGCCTTGCAAAACGCCGTGTACTGAAGGCCCGCGACCTCCTTCGCACGCAGCGCCGCCATCACCTTCTGAATGTTGGCGGCGTTCGTGGCGGCGAACTCGGGTTGAACCGTGTACTGGACCCGGATGGCGTGCATGGCCGGCAGTGCGGGTTGGGGGTGAAGGAGGTTTGGGGCCCGGGGCTCGGTTTTCGCCATTGGCGCAGGCTAGGCGGTCGACTCCTGCGCGTGAGCCCTGGCCGACTCCGTCTCCCGGCCGACGATCGCGGGGGCCTCCCTGATGAGCCGATCGTCCTCAAGGGCGTGGACCATGAACAAGGCGAAGTCGATGCGGCGGGTGCGGTTGCTTGCCAGGACCGGGTCCCCGACGTGGCGGCTCCAGACGGGGAGTCCCTGGCTCGGTCCTTCCTCCA
>JBFJYU010000153.1:0-7695 GCA_041622435.1 Thermoplasmatota archaeon
GCCGGAAAAACGTCGGTCACGAGGTTCAGGTACAGGATGTGCAGCGGCAGCAGCGGCAGGCTTGAGCCGAGCAGGGCGGCGGCCCCGACGACGGCGATCTCGCCGGCATTGCAGGACATGAGGTAGAATGCAAAGCGTCGGATGTTGGTGAAAATGGCCCGGCCTCCGCGCACGGCGGCCACGATGGTCGGGAACGCGTCGTCCCTGAGGACCAGGTCCGCAGCCTCGCGGGCCACTTGCGTACCACGGCCACCCATCGCCACGCCGATGTCCGCTTTTTGCAGGGCGGGGGCGTCGTTGACCCCGTCGCCGGTCATGGCAACGACGTGTCCGGCTTCCTGGTGGAGCGCGATGATGTCCAGTTTCTGCTCCGGCGTCACGCGGCTGAACACCTGCGCCGCCAGGATCGCGGCCCGCGCCTGGTCATCCAGTTGCTCGGGCGGGCGCAGGTCGTGGCCCATCAGCACCGGCGCGTCCGGATCATCGACGAGGCCGACGGCGTGGGCCACGGCGCGTGCCGTTCCCGGCTGGTCGCCCGTGACCATGATGACCCTGATGCCGGCTCGGCGGCACGCCGCAATGGCGTCGGCCACGTCGGGGCGGGGTGGATCATGGAAGGCGACCAGGGCCAGCAGGCTGAGCCCGTCGTAGGGGGCCGCGTCGGGCCCTCCCCGCCGTCGTGCGAGCGCCAGAACCCTCAAGCCCCGGCTCGCAAGGCGCTCGTTCTCGCTGAGCCAATGGGCCCTGGCCGGGTCGCCGAGCGGCTGGTCGTCGCCGGGGCCGGCGATGTGGTTGCAGGCGGCCAACACTGCCTCGGGGGCGCCCTTCACGGCCACGATGGGCTCTTCGCCGCCGTGCCACGTGGCCATCATGCGCGTCGCGGCGTCGAACGCCTCCTCGGACGTTTCCGGGCGGGCTTCCAGGAGCGCTGGCCGTTCGATGCCGGCGGCGCGCGCGGCCTCCAGCAACGCCACTTCCATGGGGTCGCCCGTGTGGCTGCCGTCGGCGGCGAGGGTGGCATTGTTGCAGAGGGCACCCACCTCCAGCGCCGCGCGGAGCACCGGGTCGTCCACGCCGGCACCCGCCGTGTCGTCCTCCCGGTCCAGGATCACTTCGCCCGCGTGGGTCACGATGCGCGCCACGACCATGCGATTCTCGGTCACGGTTCCGGTCTTGTCAACGCAGATGATGCTGGTCGAGCCGAGGGTTTCAACGGCGGCCAGGCGGCGAACGAGCGCGTTGCGGCGCGCCATCTGGAGCATCCCGCGGGCCAGGGCCAGCGTCGCCACCACGGGAAGGCCTTCGGGGACCGCCGCGACCGCCAGCGCGATGCCGGTTTCGACCATGAGGCGTACGTCGCCGCCTCTCAGCACCCCGGCGACAGCGATGGCCGCGGCTACAGCCAAGGCGGCGAAGATGAGTCGGCGACCCAGTCGCTCAAGGCGGCGCTCCAGCGGCGTCGCTTCGCTGCGGGCCTCCCGCACCAGGGTTGCGATGCGGCCGAGTTCGGTGTCGGCTCCCGTGGCCACCACCACGGCCGTCGCCGACCCGTGGCGGATCGTGGTGCCCTTGAACACGATGCACGTCTTGTCGTGCAGGGTCGCGTCGGACGGGACCGGGTCTGGCGTCTTGTCGACGGGCGTGGACTCGCCGGTCAGCAAGGATTCGTCGGCGCGCAGGCGCGAGGCCTCCACGAGGCGGGCGTCCACCGCCATCAGGTCGCCAGCCTCGATTTCGATGACATCGCCGGGTACCAGATCCGTTGCCGGGATGTGCCGGGCGGCCCCGCCGCGGCGCACGGTCGCGCCGAGGCCGCCCAGGACCCGGAGGGCCGCCATGGATTGGACGGCCCGCCATTCCATGACAAAGCCCACGATGGTGTTGATGAGGATCAACACGGCGATGGTTGCCGCCTCCACGTCGTCCCCGAAGGCGTAACTGACGGCCGCAGCCGCCAGCAGGAGCAGCGTCACCAGGCTGCGAAACTGGTCGATCAGAACACGCCAAGCCGGGCGGTCACGAACCCGCGCCAACTCGTTGGGGCCGAGGCGCGCACGCAGGTCCCGCGCAGCCGCCTCCGACAGCCCCGATTGCGCGTCAACGCCGAGCGCCGCAAGTACCGCGCTCGCCGGGGCGGCGTGCGGCTGGTCGAGGCCGGCGACGGGCACCACAAGAAGAGGGGCCCCCGCCACGAAACGGCTTCGGTGTGCGCTGCCGCGATTCCTGCCCAGTCACCTAGCCAGCGACGGAGTCGCCCATCTCGGCGACATCGGCGCGCCAACCGCGGCGGCCAAGGTGGAAGCGCAAGGCGTCCAGCGCGGCCGGCTCGCCGTGGACCAGGTGAGTACGCCGCGGCGGGGCCGGGAAGGCGTCAAGCCACTCGCCAATCTCAAGGTAATCCGCGTGCGCCGACAGGTTTGGCAACTGCGCAACCTTTGCCTTCACCTCAAGTTGGCGTCCATGGACCTTGACGGACGTGTGCCCGGCCAGCAGGTGGCCGCCCCGGGTGCCGCCGGCTTGGTAGCCCGCAAACAGGATCGCATGGCGACGGTGGGGGCCCAGGCGCTTCAGGTGGTGCAGCACGCGGCCGCCGGTGAGCATGCCGCTGGCCGAGAGCAACACCATGGGGCCGCGCCGCTCGGCCAGCGCGATCGACTCCGAGACGTGCGAGGTGTACTCGACGCCGTCTTCGACTTCGCCGCACTCGGCCGCGTCAAGGCGGACCAATTCGGGATGGCGAAACAGGAGCCGCGACGCCTTGACCGCCATGGGTGAGTCAAGGACCACCGGCGCCCGTGGCAGGCGCCCATCCCGCATCAGCCGGTGCAACAGGACCATCAGGGACTGGGCCCGGCCGACGGCAAAGGTGGGAATCAGGACCGTTGCGCCGCGGCGCAGGGTCGGGCCAGCCAGCCGCGCCAGGCCGTCTTCAGCGCTCTCCGATTCGTGCCGGCGATCGCCGTACGTGGACTCCAGCACGAGTCGATCCGCCCGGCCCACCGGCTCGGGCGCTGGCATGACGGCATCGTTTGCGCGTCCCAGGTCGCCCGTGAAGACGACCCGCTCGTCCTCGTCCACGACCACGACGCAGCACGAGCCCAGGATGTGGCCGTTGGGAACCAGGCGCACCCTGAGGCCGCCGAGATCGTGCTCCTGCCCGGTCGCCAGCGGCCGAAACCGCTTGAGGGCCCGATCGGCGTCAGCCTCCGTGTACAATGGCAGCGGCGGGTCGTGCCTGGAATAGCCCCCCTCGGCGGCTTGGCGTGCGTCCTCCTCCTGGATGCGTCCGGAATCCGGCAGCAGGATCCGGGCAAGGTCCTCCGTGGCCGGTGAGCAGTGGATCGGACCGTGGAAACCGTCGCGCACCAGGGCGGGCAGGTAGCCCGAGTGATCAAGATGGGCGTGCGTCAGGACGACGGCGTCAATGCTGGACGGCTTGACGGGAAACGGCCGCCGGTTGCGCACGCGCAGGTGCTTGTAGCCCTGGAACAGGCCGCAATCGACGAGAATGCGCTGGTCCGCGCCCTCCACCAGGAACCTTGAACCCGTGACGCAGCCGGCCGCGCCGTGAAACGTGATGCGCATGCTCACTCCACGAAGCCGTACACTTGCTTGCCCTCCAGGTGGAACGGCTTCAGGTGTCGGGCCAGGTTGACCGCTTCGCGCAGGTTCGTCTCGTTCTCAGCATAAACCGTGTACAGGACCGTGTCGTCTTCGACCACCACGCCCGGGCGAACGTGCACGAGCAAGCCGGCGCCCTTGTCGCGGGGCGACCCCGCCGCGCGGGCAATGCGAACCAAAGCGCGGATGTCCACGTGGCTGACGGTGCCTGGGCCGGGGGAGTGGAGGTCCTGGCGGTAGGCGCCCGGCTTCAGATCGTCTGCGCGCACCCCGGGGTCGCCGCCCTGCGCCTCGATGATTTCCAGGAACTTTCGGTGCGCAGCGCCTGACTGCAACACCTTGCGCGCCTGGGCGTAGCCTCGGCCCGGTTTGGCGATCTTGCCCATCTCCAAGAGCCGGCCCGCCAGGGTGCATGCCTTCTCGATGAGCGCCTCTGGCTCCTCGGATCCCTCCAGGACCCGCAGGGCCTCCCGCATTTCCAGGATCGGACCGATCGCCTGGCCGACCGGCTGGTTGCCCTGCGAGATGAGCACCTGGATGTTCAGGCCGACACGCTCGCCGACCTCGATGAAATTGCGCGCCAGGTGCCTGGCCTCGGCCTCGTCCTGCACCTTCGCGTCCGGCCCCACGGGGATATCGATGAGCACGTCGCTGGCGCCCACGCTGACCTTCTTCGACAGCACCGAAGCCAGCAGTTGCGCGGGCGGGTCCAGGGCCAACGGGTACTCCACCCGGATGATCTCGTCGTCGGCGGGGGCCAGGCTCACGCCGCCGCCCCAAGCCAGTGTTCCGCCCGTCGACTCGGTGATGGACTTCACCTGCTCCGCCGTGAGCGCCACGGGCGTGACGACTTCCATGAAGTCGGCCGTGCCGCACGCGCTGCTGATGGCCCTGCTGCTGGTCTTGGGAATGTAGAGGCCCTGGCTCGCCACGATGGACACGCACAACGGCGCGTACTTGTTGCCCGGCACGCCGCCGATGGAGTGAACGTCAACGATGGGGCCCCGCGTGAACCGGATCGTGTCACCAGTGTCCACCATGGCCCGGATGCACGCGACGGTTTCGTCGGAGTCCATGCCGTGGACGTGGATGGCGCACGCCCACGCCGTCAACTCGATCGTGGTCAGGTTGCCGAGCGCGATGTCGGTGATGACGGCGTGGATCTCCTCGGGCACCAGACGGCGTCCGTCCAGCTTGGCGCGGATGTACTCGGCGCTGCGCGGGCGGGCCAGTGGCAAAATCGTGACGCGGCCGCCGGAGAGCGGTTCGAGGCGTCGGGACAGCTCCGTCGACAAGCCGATGGCCCCCGGTTCGATGAGGGTCTCGCTGAACGCGACGGTGGCGGGAGCGTCCACGCCGGTGGTCGGGTCGCAAACCCGCACCCGATCCATGGGGTGGAGGCCCATGCGCCGGCCGTCGTCCGGGTGCAGGATGACCTCCTTGCCGCCGCTGGTCAAGTCGATTTTCAGCGCCGGGTAACGCGGCTCCGGCGGCAAGGGCGATTCGCTCCAGGCTTCGGGACCGGCCGATTCCGCTGGGGCGTCGCCGCTAGGCCCCGCTTCGGGCGCGGCTCGCTCCGGGTCGTCGTCGCGTTGCTCGGCATCACCAGCCGGCTCACGTTGCGTAGCTGTAGGTTTCATGACCCCACGCTCGCAGCGCCTCTTGCAGTTCCGGGTGGGGGCTGTCGCGCAGCCTGTGCCCGGCGTGAACCTCTTCGATCGCCTGCATCATGGCCTTCGCCCCCGCGCGGGTGCCCCCGGGGTGGCCGTGGACGCCGCCGCCGGCCTGGAGCACCACGTCGGAGCCGAAGCCGGCCACCTCGGCCTCGATGCTGGCGGGGTGTAAGCCGCCGCTGCTGACCGGGAACGTCGGCTTCAGATCATGCCACGGCTCGCGCAGGGCCGCCGTGAGTAGCCCCAGGTGGGCCGGGTGCTCCATCTTGCCCGACGCGCTGCCGATGTGCAGTTGGTCGCCGCCGGCCATCCGGGCCAGGCGGGCCACGACGAGCATGTCGATGCCGAAGTCGGGGGCGCGGGTGATGGCGCCGTGCATGGCGCGGTGGACGTGGATCGGCACGTTGCAGGCACGCCGCAACTCGACGAGCGCGTCGAAGCCGCAGGTGAGGACGTCCATCATGACGCAGTTGGGTCCGTACTGCTTGACGCGCTCCCACCGCTCGACGATCTGCGACGCCGGCGCCGTCAGGTTCACCGCGTACAGCGTGGTCTTGCCGGTCTCGGCGCGCGCCTCGTCGAGCGCCTCCAGAACGAGCCGGGCGCGCTCGTCGAGGGGACAGAATGCCTGGTCGGTGAGCGTCTCGTCGTCCTTGATGAGGTCGAGCCCGCCGAGGGCCGCCTGGCGAGCCATGGCCGCCGTGCCCTTGGGGTCGAGTCCGACCTTGGGCTTGACGATCGTGCCGCCGTGGGGGCGCCCCGAATCCAGGGTGCCGACGGCGCGGCGAACACCTTTGATGCCGAAGCCGGGGCCGGGGTAACGGCGAACAAACGCGTCAGGAAACTCAACGTCCACCCAGCGGCACCGGGTCAGGCTGCCGAGGCCGAACAGGTTGCCGGCCACGATGGCGAGGAACCCCGGGATGTTGTCAACCTCGAAGATATCGAGAGGATAGCTGATTCGTGCGCGGCCTCTGTTGGGGTGGCCTGGCGCTGGCTCCGGATGGATCGACTCCACGGTGCCGGCCAGTTCCTCCTCCCGGCTGCCCGGCCGCTTGCGGACCTTCGTCCATGTTCCTGTGGTTTGCTCCATGGCGACCACCCGCGCCGCGTCGGCCAGCGGGAAGCCCCCATCCAGTTCGTACGTGGCGACCACCGCGTCAGGGCCCGCCCCCGCGCCGACCCGGCCCATCGGGCTCATGCCGGTGCCTCGATGGCTGGCAGGTGGCCCAGGCACCGACGCGCCGCCTCCGCCGGGCGCAGCAAGCCGTACTCGGTGATGATCCGGCTGACGTACTCGGCCGGTGTGCGGTCAAAGACCGGGTTGTCCACGCGGACCCCGGCCCGCAGGCGCTGCAACGGATCGATCTCCCGCGCCGGCCGCTGCTCGATGGGAATGGCGGCCGGGTCCTGATCGGTGAACTTGAAGCGGGAACTGGCGCAATAGAACGGCACCTTGTGAAGCCGCGCGAGCGCCGCCACGCCAGCCGTCCCGATCTTGTTGTAGACCGAACCGTCCGACGCGATTGTGTCGGCGCCCACCAGCACGCGGTCGATGCCCTCGTCGCGCAGCACCCGGTGCGCCGCCGAGTCAACCACGAGCGTCACCGGGATGTCTGCCTCGGCCAGCGCGTTGGCCGTGATGAAGCCCTGCTGAAACGGCCGCGTCTCCGTTGCAAAAACCCGTAGTTCCGCGCCGCGGCGAGCCGCCTCGACCAGGATATGCCCAACGGTGCTCGAATGGCAATGGGTCAGCACGGTCCGCGCCGTGCCCAGCAGCGCCGCGCCGTGCTCCACCACATCCCGCTGCGCCTGCACCACGTCCTCCCGGTACTGGTGCGCGGCCGCGGCTGCCGCCGCCCGGGCCGCCTCGGCGTTGGGCGCCGCTCCCACGGCGGCCATGACGGATCGAACGCCGTGGCGAATCGTCACCGCCGTCGGGCGGGTCTCCAGCAGCCGGCGGGCTCCGATACCAGCCGCCACCCGGACATCTTCCAGGCTGCCCGAGGTTTGCTCCAGGTGCACCGCCAAGGCGTCCGCAGCCAGTAGTCCGATGGCTTCCGCGCCGCGTACCTCCATGGACTTGATGACCCGGCAGGCGCCCTCCAGGTCTAACGCATGGCTCGTCATGACGCTGTACCTCTCGGCGGTGCCGGTTATAAAACCAGGGCCGCGCCGCCCCAGGCCGCATGGATGCATCCGGCACCACCTCCCCGGCGGCACCTGGGGCAGTGGCCCGCCCCGGCCACGCGGTCGATGCAGAAGTGCCCCGTACGGCCGCCAAGCCCCTGGCGGGGCTCGGCGAAAGCGGCGAAGCAACGCGTCGCCGCTCGATTTGAACCCGTGTGACAGAAAAGGAATGTTGAACCCGTGCGAAATAAAAGAAATAGAAGTGGGGGGA
>JBFJYU010000154.1:0-7648 GCA_041622435.1 Thermoplasmatota archaeon
CCGACGACGGCGGCCGCGCCGCCCGCCGGCCCCATGGGACCCCCCGCGCCCGGACCGCGCACGCCCGTCAGCAACATGGAGTTCTGGGGACGCCTGGCGCTCAGTGGGAGCAACAAGGCGCAGCCGAAGTAGGCTGCTGCGGCCCAGGGTGCAACCCCTTGGTCGTGGCAGCCATCACTGTTCTACGCTAAACGTAGCCAGGAACGCATCGCCAACGTTGCGGGCCCGGGGGTCGTCGCGGTACGGGTCCATGAGGGCGCCCACAAGGGGGAAGTCAACGGATCTCGTGAGACCGGCGACGTGCAGGGCGCCGGACGGCGCCAGGACGATCTCCTTTCCCTCGTCGATGCCGGCGCCCCCGATGTACGTCAGCCACTCCAGGGTCGATGCCCGCGTGTCCAGCGTGGCAACGAAGGCGTCGTCAAGGCCACCCGTCTCCGCCTGAACAGCCCCAACCGTTGGCAGGCCCGCGGAACGGGTCTGGCCCACGATGTGCAGCCGATCGCTGGTGCCGACGGCGAGGTCGAACCCGAATTCGGCGTCCGCGCCGCCCAGGTACGTCGACCACACCGGATTCAGGCCGCGCGTCAGGCGCACGGCGAACGCGTCGCGGCTGCCCGCGAGCTCCTCCTGCGGCCCCCCCAGGACGGGCAGGTCCGTCGAGTTGGTGTCCCCGACGACGTAGATGTGGCCGCGGGCGTCGAGGCCCACGCCACGCAGGAAATCGGTCGCGGAGCCGCCGAAGTACGTGCTTTGCATGACGCCGCGACCGGAGCGGTGCAGGCGCGTGATGAAGCCGGCGTCTTCGCGCTCCTCGCCAGCTTGTGGCAATTCGCTCATGAACGCGCCCTCGCTGACGGGGAAATCAGGACTCGCGCTGGGGCCCACGAGGATCATGTGTCCGCGTTTGTCCAGCACGACGGCTTGGGCGTAGTCGTACCCCGCACCCCCCAGGTAGGTCAGGAATCGCAGGGCGCCGTCGGCGGTGACGCGGGCGGCGATGGCGTCGGTGTGGCCGGCCATTTCCGGCTGTGCCGCGCCCGCGGTGGTCGCCACATCCGTCGACCGGGTCTTGCCCACGATGCTCATGCCGCCCCGGGGCTCGGCTGCCACACCGGTCACAATGTCGTAATCGCTGCCGCCGAGGTAGGAGGCGTAGTGCAGAAACGCTCCGCTCGCGTCCAGCTTGGCATAGAATCCGTCGGGCCAGTCCAGGCTGCCAAGGGCATCCTGGGTCGGTGCGACGAGGGGGAAGTCCGGCGAGGCGGTCTTGCCAACGATGTAGACGTTGCCGGCCGCGTCGACATCGATGTCCACGGCGTAGTCGCGGTCGTCGCCGCCCAGGAACGTCGAGAAAACGACGCTGGTGCCATCGGGGGTCAGTTTCGTGATGAACACGTCGAGGGCCGATCCGAAGCTTGCATGTTGCCCCTGTAGCGGGTTGGCCGTCGGGAAGTCGGCGCTGCGGGTGCCGCCCACGATGTAGACGTAACCGTCGTCGTCGACGGCGAGGCCCTTGTAGAAGTCCTCCCGGATCGAGCCGCCCAGGTAGCTCGAGAATTCGAGGACCGGATCGATGACCAGGGTCTCGGCCGGGTCGTACGCGCCCACGTCGATGCCGACGCGCTGGTTGCCAAGCAGCTTGAACGCCGCATCGACAGTCTCGCGCGCACCGTCGCCGCCGCGCTGGTAGGCCACGGGGGCCGGCTGGGTGACGGTGCCGCCTGCAGTGCGGATGTGCAGGTCGCCGGCGCCATCGGTCAGGCGCAGCGCGGCGTCGGGGCCGAAGCGCACGACCGCCAAGCTGGGGTCCGCGCCGGGGGCGATGATGAAATCGTACTCGATGCGGCCGCCGCCGTCGCGCACGCGGATGTCGATGCCGGCGTGGACATCCTCCAAAAGAACCGACCTGAAGACGCGTTGATGGGTCGCCCAGGCGTCCGGGTCCTGGCCGCGCAGGGAGTGGATCATCGTGGCGGTTGGGTCTTCGCCAATGGCGCGTTGCGCCTCGCCGTTGTCGAAGCGGATGTTGAGGGTTTCCGCCTCGAGCCCCAGGCGCAGGCCGGAGGCCAGAACGTGGGCGATGCCGTTGGGCGTCCGGGCGATAAAGAGGACATCCTCGGGCGCCTGCCCCTGGTTTGGTTCAAACGTAACGGAGCCCGCTGCCAGCAGGTCAGGGGTCGCCGAAACATGGGCCCCTCCCGGCGCTGCAAAAGCCAAGGGGGCCAGCAACAGCACGAGCCCCACTGCATACCGTTGAACGCGATCCACGCGGCGCCATCGAGCTTCGCGCGTACAAAGGCGTTGCCGCCCGCGGATGCCTTCAAACGCGCGCTGGCGGACGTGCCGGACCCCTTACCAGCGCGCCCGCCGTCAGCGCCCGACTGGGCCGACTGGGCGCCGCCGGGGCGCTGACCGGCTAGCTCAGGTGTCGTAGCTGGCGACAAAGGCGTCACCGGTGTTGCGGGGCCGCCGCACGCCACTGTAGGGGTCCAGGAGCGGGTCGATGAGCGGGAAGTCGGTGGACCGGGTCATGCCGGCGATGTGCAGGCGCGATCCGGATGGGCTGGCGGCGATTTCCCTGCCGTCGTCGATGCCCGACCCTCCAAGGTAGGTGGCCCACCGCACGGACCCATCGGCGGCGAAGGCGGCCACGAAAGCGTCGTCGAGGCCTGCGAGCGCCACCTGCGTGGCGTTGGCGACGGGCAGGTCCGGGGACCGGGTCTGGCCGATGACGTAGACCTCCCCGGCCGGGCCGAGGGCCACGTCGTGGCCGAACTCGCGTCCGCTGCCGCCAAACGCGGTCGCCCAGGTGAGCGATCCTTGGGCCTCGAAGAGGGCGACGAAGGCGTCGCGGTGGCCGTCGTCCGGGGGCCGGCCGCCAGGGACGCTCAGGTCGCTGGAGTTGGTGTCGCCGACCACGTAGATGCTTCCGGCGGCTCCGATGGCGACCCCCCGGATCGCGTCTTCGCCGCTGCCGCCGTAATAGGTGCTAGCCAGCAGTGCCCGGCCGCTGCGATGCAGGTGGGTGATGAACCCGGAATCCTGGGCTGGCCCTCCCGCCGAGGGGAGTTCGTTCTGGAACACGCCGGCCACGACCGGGAAATCGCGGCTGCTGGTGGGGCCGACGATGACGGCGTGCCCGCGGGCATCGATGGCGACGCCTTCGGCGTAGTCGTACCCCGCCCCGCCGAGGTAGGTGAGGTGGCGCAGGCTGCCGTCGCGCACGACGCGCCCGACGAAGGCGTCCGTCGCGCCTCCGGGTTCGGGCTGGACGGCGCGGCGGGTCGTCGGAAGGTCCGCCGAGCGGGTCTTGCCAACGAACGTCATGCCGCCCCGGGTGTCGGCGGCGACACCGGTGAGGATGTCGTATTCGCTGCCGCCCAGGATGGAGGAGAAATGGAGGAACTCACCGGACGCGTCGAGCTTGGCGTAGAACGCGTCCGGGCTGTCGGTGCTACCCCGCCCTTCCTGGATGGGGCGCACGGCCGGGAAGTCGGCCGAGTCGGTCTTGCCGACGATGTAGACGTTGCCGGCGGCGTCGACATCGATGTCGACAGCGTAGTCCCGATCGCTGCCTCCCAGGTACGTGGAGTACACGATCGACTGGCCGTCCGGGGTCAGTTTCGTGATCACGATGTCCTGATCGACGCCTGGGCTGGCGTGCTCCTCCTGCAGTGCAGCGGCCACCGGGTAGTCGGTGCTGTGGGTGCCGCCAGCGAGGTAGATGTAGCCCTCGACGTCGACGGCGAGGCCCTTGAAGAACTCCTCCCGGTCCGAGCCGCCGAGGTAGGACGAATAGGCCAGCATCGGGCTCACCTGCTCCTCCCCGCCTGCGCCGGTTGCGCGTGTGGGCGAGGGGGTGGCCTGTGGCGTGGACCCAGGGGCTCCGAGGGTGCCGGATGCCAGCAGGGCGAGAACGCAGCCGAGCGCCTGATAGACCGTCCACCGGTTCACCCGCAACCGTCGGCGCGCGGAGGCGTTAGGGGGTCGCGGGCGGGGCCGGGTCCCGTGGTGGGCGATGCCGAATGTCCCAGATGCGCAGGTGGGCGATGACGGGCATGATCAGGTCGCCGAAGCGGAGTCCCTTGCGCGTCAGGCTGTACTCGACGCGCACGGGGACTTCCGCGAAGGCTTCGCGCTTGACCAGTCCTTGGGCTTCCAGTTCCTTGAGGCGCTGGCTCAGTGTCCGGCTGCCGATGCCGCCGAGTTGCTCCTTGAGTTCATTGAATCGCACCCGTTCTTTCATGCGCAGCAGGAAGCAGATCTCGAAACTCCACTTCTGAAACAGCGGGTTGAGTGCTTCGACGTTGGTGCGAATTTCGTCTTCGAGGCTGCCGTGCTCCTCCAGCCAGGAGGCGACTTCCTCCATCGTTTTGCGGTGTCCTTCGGCGAGTTGGTCAAGAAAGCCGTCGAGGCGTTCGATGAGCTGTGCGTTGCTGAGCCCCGCCGTGGGTGTTGCTGGCGACATGCTGGTATCTCGGGGAACACTTGCGTGCGGGTTGAACCACCTGCCGCTGCGGGTTCCACTGGATGGCTTATGTTACTCCCCTGTTTCAGTGCTTCCAAGGTGAAAGCAGTGCGCCGTGAAGCGCCTGCTTCCAAAACGACACTAACTGAGGTCCATAATGACTGAATCCAACCACGCGAACCGGCCCGACGCCGTTGACACCGCGTACCCCTTCATCGGCCGCCACCTCGGCCACAAAATCACCGTCACCCTGGCGGCCATCATCCCCTTCGCCCTCACCATCTTCGCCATCGTGCAACTCTGGGGCAGCCACGTCACGTGGCTCGACCTCGGCCTCCTCTTCATCCTTCAAGCCACCGCCGGCATCGGCATCACGCTCGGCTTCCACCGACTCCTTGCCCACGGCGCCTACAAGGCCAGCGCCCCCGTCCGCTTCGTCCTCCTGCTCATGGGCGTCACCGCCCTGCAAGGAGGCCCTGCAGCCTGGGCGGCCACCCACCGCCGCCACCACGCCCGAGCCGACCAGCCCGGCGACCCCCACAGCCCCCTCGAAGGGTTCTGGCACGCCCACTTCGGCTGGCTGCCCAAGGGCAACCTGGTCCACAAGGGCCCCGCCCACGCCAAGCTCATGCAGGACCCCGTCGTCGCATTCCTGGAGCGAACGCAACTCCTCTGGATCGTCCTCAGCTTCATCGTGCCCGGCGCCATCGCCTTCGCCGTGATGGGCACCTGGGGCGCCTTCTGGCAAGCGGTCCTCTGGGGCGGCGTCGTGCGCGTCTTCCTCGTGCACCACGTTACGTGGAGCATCAACAGCGTCTGCCACACCTGGGGCACCCGCCCCTACGCCTCCCCGGACGTTGCCCGCAACAACGCCATCTTCGGCGTGCTGGGCTTCGGCGAGGGCTGGCACAACAACCACCACGCCTTCCCCAAGAGCGCCTACCTCGGCCACCGCTGGTACCAATTCGACATCGGACGCTACATCCTCGTCGTCCTCCGAGCACTCGGGCTCGTGCGGGACGTGAAGGTGCCGAGTCGGGAAGAGCGGCGGGCTCGCAGCGCGAAAGCTGCCGCCGGGACGACGGCGAGCGGCTAGCCGCCCGCGCGAATTCCTGGGGTCAACCACATCTCGCCACCGTGCGGGTTAGACCACATTATAGCCGATCGAAATGGCATCGTCGGATACCGTGATGCCGGGCAGGCCGTGGCTGCAATCCGCCCGCATCGGCCCTTCGGCCGTCCGTCCGCCGGACGCACTGACCGTCAGAATGTACCGCTCGCCTTCCTCGAGGTGCAGTGGCGGCGCCGAGGCCTTACCCGGTGGCCCCGGGTCGAAACGTTGGGCGGGAACAGTCACGTTAGCTATCCACACAATTGTGCCTGTCGAGTCGGTCGCTTGCAAAGACAGCACTTGCTCCTGGGGAACGAGGTTCGTGATCCGAATCTCCCATGGCTGCGGGAACGCACAGTCCTCAAAGCACCCCGGGGTGGCCGCCAGGAGCAAGGCGACGATCACGGGGCATGCACTTCTGGGTTTCATACGGAGACGTCCCTAGAGGTCTGGCACGTGGAACTCGTCGCAAAGGTAGTTGAAGTCTACGCACCAACGAATGCGGTGGGAGTTGTGGTAGTTGTTGTAGCTGTACGTCCATCCGCTAAACGAGTTGACGCGACAGGTGGCGGAATCCTTCATGATTGTGTAGTGGGTCCAATATCCGAGGTAGCACCAGCCAGCTCCGACAGATATGGCTGCGTCATGATGCCCGCCGAAAACGTGTCCAACCTCGTGGGCTGCAAGCTTGTACTCACGTGTGGCGTCCACGTTCCATGTTTGCATGACGGCATACGCGTCTTGGATTGGGTCTGCGACCCCGCGGAACCAAGCGCAACCTACCGATCCGGTCGTAAAGGGCTGGTCTGCGAGCAAAAGAACCACATCACGATGATAGCCGGGATATTGCCTCCAGAAGTCCGCGGTCTGTTCTCGTGCGCCGCACGCAGTGTCGGTGCCAATGGCACGCCCGACGAACTGGTACGTAATCAAGAACTGAACGTTCAAGTCGGGGCTGTAAATCTGGTTCTGAGCCGTGTTGATCAAATTAACCTGGTAGCTGGCCCAGGTCGAAGGATGGGCTTCGTAGAAATTGTGGTCGCCATCTATCAAGATCTCGATATAGCTGATCGTATGCGATGCCGCCGAAGGTCCGTCCGGCGGATCGGCCGCGCCTTGGCCAGCCGCTCCACCCGATTGTCCCGGTCTGGCGGGCAGTGCGTCCACGCAAGGGGTTTCCACCGGCGGGCCCCAAATCGCGACGTTGACCTTGACTAGCTCTTCGGCGGATTCGACGGTTTCTAGAGAAAGAGTAGTGCACGGGTTGGGAGAAAGGTTGGCTCCGATGAATCCGGGGCCGACGGTCAGTGATGAAATCAGGTCTGGAAAATCCGAGGTCGTCAGTCTGAAGGGATGGATGTCAGCCTCGTCTGTTTCTTCAACGATCGTACCTTCGTCGTCGGTCCTGATGGCACGCCATCCGGGGGCAAATAGCTCGACTTCGGTGGCTGAAAATGTGAAGGAATTGCTTCCGATGGCGAACGTTAGTTCGCCATCCAAGGCGTCGGCTAGGATGGATGCGGGGTCCAGCCAAGCTGCCACATACGTGGGATCTGGCATTGGAACATCTGGTTTTTGCATTTGCGCCGCCGTTGAGTCGAAGTAGTCCGGGGGTTCGTCGCCTTGGCCGGCGACGCCCAGCAACGGGGACAGAGACAGGAGACACGCGATGGCTAGCGGAAGGATTTGGCGCAGAGTGGCCATGAAGTGTGGAACGCCCCCCCCCGGTATTGAATGGCGGCGAACACGCCGAGGCCTGTTCTAGTTGGAGCTGATACGCACACCTGTTCACCCACCGGCCTTGCCTGGTGGAAGGGCTGGACTCACCAAGGGGCACCCGCCCCTACGCCTCCCCCGACGTGGCCCGCAACAACGCCATCTTCGGCGTGCTGGGCTTCGGCGAGGGCTGGCACAACAACCACCACGCCTTCCCCAAGAGCGCCTACCTCGGCCACCGCTGGTACCAATTCGACATCGGACGCTACAGCCTCGTCGTCCTCCGAGCACTCGGGCTCGTGCGGGACGTGAAGGTGCCGAGTCGGGAAGAGCGGAAGGCCCGCGGCGCG
>JBFJYU010000155.1:0-7639 GCA_041622435.1 Thermoplasmatota archaeon
CCTGTGTGCGTGGGGTTAGCCGTAGGAGAGGCGGAGACCCTTGCGCCGCAACTCCTCCTTGAGGCGTTGCCCGACTAGGAGCCCTATGACCATGCCGGAGAGGTGGGCGAAGTGACCGATGCCGGTTCCGCCACTGAAGACACCGAGCAGGTCGATCACGGCGATCCCGATGCCGCCGATCCACAACGGGATGGGCACCGGGATCGGGAAGATGAAGATCTTGGCCTTCGGCATGACGATGATGGAAGCGCCGATGAGCATCATGATCGCGCCGCTCGCACCCAGGGCAGCTCCGCCAGACAGGGTCACCTGGATCACGCCAGAGAGGGCGCCACTCAGGAAGAACAAGCCCGTGAAGCGCTTCCAGCCCATGAGCCGCTCCATCGTCGGGCCGAAGAAGTAGGTCGCCAGGCCGTTGAAGAACAAGTGGCCGGGGCTGCCGTGGCTGAGCGTACTGGTGATGATGCTCCAGGGGCGCAGGAACCAGTCGGGCGCCACCAGGAAGATCGTGTGAAACCACTCGGTGCCGTTTCCCTTGTCGTACGCCAAGGCAAGCATCTCCAGGGCGTAGAACGCCACGAACGTCCCAAGCAGGGTGTAGGTGGCCACCGGTTTGCCGTGCAGGCGCTGGGCCAGCGAAGGCTTGGCCTCCGGCGGCGGGCGGCCGTACTGGTCAAACCCAGTGTAGATACGTGGACGGTCCCCAGACATGGACAGCGTTGCGAGTTGGCTTCGGTTGTTGGCCCTATCGGTGGATTCGGGACGAGTGGAACAGGCCCCCCGCACGGCGCCAAAAGGGGCCAATCGGGGCCGAAAAGTTCCGCATTTAAACCTTAGGGGTTCCCGTTTAGTACCGGATCGGGCGAGATTGCTGGTTACCCGCCAAAAACGGGAGGAATCAACAATGAAGGCAAACCGCAAGGCAGTCCGAAACTTTTCGGGCGAAGAGGAAGCCGTGAGCCCTGTGATCGGCGTCATCCTCATGGTGGCCATCACCGTGGTGCTGGCCGCCGTGGTGTTCGTGCTCGTGAGCGATCTCGGCTCGGACTCCAACGCTCCGTCCGCCGTGAAGTTCCAGAAGGATGAGGCCAACGACCGCATCAAGGTCGTGAGCGCCGAATCCACCGCTGACTGGGACAAGATTGACGTGAAGGCTGACGCCACTGGCGCCGAGCTTGAACTCAACGCCGCCGCCGACGGTGTTGGCGGCACCGCCATCACCACCGCGCTCGCGGCCGTCACCAGCACGACCGACCCCATGAGTGCCGGCGAATACCTCGAACTCTGTGGCACCGCTGGTGCCGTCGCCGACCTGACGCTCACCCTGATCGACAGCTCGGCCAACCAGATCCTCGCTGAACTGACCTTCAGCAGCGTCGCGGCCTGCTAAGCCCGCGGTTCACCTCGCCCACCTCATCCATCGCTTCGCCTCCTTCCCCCTCTTGCTCACTCACTCTCCCCGCTTCGGCCCCCCTTCGAGCCCCCTCGACCCCCCTCAATCCTCCTCAAACCTCCTCAAGCCACCTTGTTCCCCTCCGCCTTCCATCCCGCTCTCACACTTTCCGATCAGCCCCCTTCGCCAGCTCCTCTCCCGAAGTGCCTGCTGCAGGGGGGTTTCGCGAGGAACTTCCCATGCAATTTCGCCGAAAAATCCGCAAAACGCTAGCCAAGGCCGAAGACGCCGTCAGTCCCGTCATTGGCGTCATCCTGATGGTGGCGATCACGGTCGTCCTGGCGGCGGTCGTGTTTGTTCTGGTCAGTGACCTGGGCTCTGACTCGAACGCCCCCTCGGCGGTCAAATTCCAGAAAGATGAGGGAACCGATCGCATCAAGGTGATCAGTGCGGAATCCACTGCCGACTGGGACAACCTGCAAGTCAAGGCTGACCAGACGGGCCTCGAGTTCGAACTGAATGCCGCAGCCGATGGTGTCAACGGCACCGCGATCACGACGGCCCTCGCCAACATCGCATCGGCGACCGATCCAATGAGTGCCGGCGAGTACCTCGAACTCTGTGGCACGGCCGGCATTGTCAACGACGTCACCCTGACGCTCATCGACGCCGCGGCCAACCAGATCATGGCGGAGATGACGTTCAGCGCCGTCGCCGCCTGCTAGGCCGGCCGCCGGGTTCGCGCCCGCGCCAGCCCCCGGCCATACCTCTTCCTTTCCCCCTTCTCAGCCTCCTTCAACCGTCCACCCGCCTCCCCCCCGCCCGTCCCCCGCTTCCCCAACCACCTCTGCCACCTGCCTCCTTTTTTCCCGGCCGTTGCCCTTTTTCCCGACCTTGGCCACGAGGCCCGGCTTCCGGGCCGTGGGGCCGCGTCCTTTTCCCGTTGCACCGCGCCGTGGCCCAATGGGCGCCCGGGCCCTCGCACGGGCAGCCGGCCGAGGCAACGGGTTCTTGGAGCCGGCGTGCCACACGTGTTCCCCTCCATCAGCGCGACGCGGGCAATCCGCTCACCGCCGCGCGGGCCGGAGTCCCGTCATGCTCGAGCAGCCAACGTCCCATCGCCGCGAAGGCGCCGTGTCGCCCGTCGTCGCCATCATCCTGATGGTCGCCATCGCGATCCTCTTGGCCGCGCTCGTCTTCATCTTCGTGGGCGACCAGGGCACGCCGTCGGCGCCGCCTGCGGCGGTCCGGTTCCAAGTCGATGAGGCCACCGACCGCGTACAGGTGCTGGCCACGCGCGCCGAGGTCGACTGGAGCAACTTCCGCATCCAGGCGGACGCCCAGGGCCTCGAATACGAGTTGAACCAGGTGGCCGACGGGTTAGGCGGCACACCGATCATGACGATCCCAGCGCAAGTGACCACCACGAGCGACACCATCGAGGCCGGCGAGTTCATTGAGATCTGCGGGACCAGTGGCCCCGTCGCCCCGGCCAAGGTGAGCCTGATCGACGCGGCCGCCAACCAGGTCGTCGCCCAGCTAACCCTGCGCACCGTCGCGGCGTGCTAGGGCCCCCCTGGGCCCCGCCCCGAGGTGGCTTGGTCTCCATGCCCCCGGCCCCCTCAACACCCAAGCCCCGCCACCCCGAAGCCGCCCAGCCCCCACACAGGGCCTTGATGAAGGCACGGCGCCGACTTCAATGTCGATGCCCAGGGCGCGACGTGACGGCGAACAGGCGGCAAGTCCTGTTGTAGGCGTCATCATCATGGTGGCGATCACCGTCGTCATGACCGCGATCGTTTTTGTCCTCCTCGACGCGCACGGCGACGGAACCGGCGCCGGGTCACAGGGGAAGGAGCCTCCCCCCGCCATCCGCATCCAGCGCGACGAATCGGGCGACCGGCTCCGCGTCCTGTCCGCCTACGTCGGCGAGGTGCAGAAGGCCGACTGGGCCGTTTTGGTGATGATGGCCGACAAGCCCGGCACAGAGTACGAGCTCAATTTGCCAGCCGACGGGGTCGGCGGGACCGCCCTTACCGATAGTCCAACGTACATCGCACCCGCCGCCGACATCATCACCGCCGGCGAGTACGTGGCCATGTGTGGCACGTCCGGGCCCGTAACGGATGTCACCTTTTCCATCGTCCACGTGCCGGCCAACTCGATGATCGCCCAGATTCGTCTGAACGACGTGGCCGCCTGCTGAACCACCGCCGGCAGCCTTGAAAAGCAGCGCCGGCCTCCGATGAGCGTGCGCCTGGTCACCGACCGCACCGCCGCATCGCCCCTGACGGTGGTGGCGGTTGTCGTTGTGCTCGCCGTGCTGGCCACGACGGCCGCCGTGTTGCTGCTAGTTGATACCGAGCACGAGGTCCTTGAGGTCGACGTCGTCGAAGACGCGGGCGCCCGGTTTCTCGAAGTGGGCCGCGTCGAGGGCCGCTACGCCTGGGGCGACCTCACCTTGCACCTGATCAACCAGGCCGGCAACGACCACGCGGCGAACTACCTCCAAGCCCCCGGCGGCGAAGTGGCTGTCGGAGACCGCATCGGCATCGACCCGCGGCCCCCCGCGGGCGACTACTTGCTCGAGGTGCGCCTCGGCGATCAGGTGCTGACCCAAAGGGTTGTCACCCTGTAAATCAAAGGAGAACGCAAGGATGGACGAACCGGACGACGGCAAGGAGTACGCGTTTCTGCACTTCCCCGCAGACGCAGTCCACGTCGATCGGGTGCTCTTTGGCAAGCTGCCGGCATCGGCCCAGCGGGTCTTCGAGGTCGTGCGTGACCACGGGCCTCTCACACACGCAGCCATCCATGACCACACGGAGATGCCGCCGCGCACCATCCGCTTCGCCGTCAAGCGCCTGCGCGACGAGGGACTCATCGACACCCGATGCAGTCTGCGCGACTGCCGCACCTGCTACTTCTTCGTGGACAAGCGGTGCGTCGGCATCGAGGCGCTGGAGGAAGCCCGCCAGAAGGCCCAGCAAGCCGCCGCCGACGGGCGCGTCATCGAGCAGGCCTGATCGACCTCAAGCCGGGCCCCGCGGCCGGTGCACCCCAATCCCCACAGCGGACCACCACCCCTGCTCGGGTCCCCTTAGCAGGGCAGGACACACACTCTGTGTGCAGCCCCCCCGTTGATGCGGAGAAAGCGTTAAGCCTGGGCAGGGCGCAATAAAGCCCCATATGCTGACTGTCGAACCTGTTCGCCGCGCGGACCTACAGCAAGTGGCGGGGCTAGCCGGCCAGCAGTTGTCCGAACTGTTTCCGGCCCGCTGGCTCGCCGAACAGGCGCAAAGCAACCGGGAGACGTTCCTCGTGGCGCGCGACGTGCGCAAGAACACGATCGTCGGGTTCGTCGTGGGGGCCCGCGAGGCGCCCTGCGAAGGCAAGGTCCTCGCCATCGCCGTCGACGACGAACATCGCGGACAGGGCCTCGGCTCGGCGCTCCTCAAAAGGCTGCGCAGCCAAATGGCCCTAACCGGCGCGTACCGGCTCACCCTTGAAGTGCGCGCCGACGACCCGAAGGCCCAGAGTTTCTACATGCGCCATGGCTTTGCGCCCGACGGACTGCTGGAGCACCAATACAGCGACGGATGCGACGCATTGCGCCTTGTCCGGCCGTTGTAGGGCCCCAGCAGCCCGAGTTCGGAAGAAGGTCGAGGCCCGCTTGTTCTAACTGGTGCCGAGGGCAGCCAGCGCGAATGGCGGCAGGTGATCCGTGCGCTGCTGTATGCGCGCGGGTTCCTGGGCCGTGGGCAGCTCCTTGCGCTGCGCCGCCAGTTTGCTGAAGCGGTCGCGGAGTCGGTTCCGGTGCTCCGGATCGCCCGTCAACACGAGATCAGAGAATCCCTTGCCCAGCAAGAAGACGGCCCTCTTGTGGTCCGTCTTGCTCTTGTGGATGTGCTGGGGGGAGACATCCAATTCGTCGTAGTCGCCGAACGATTCCTGGAGATCCATCCCGGCCTCCTCGAAATAACGCTTCATCTGGCAGAGCAGGCTGTGCAACTGCAACAGCTCGTCCTTGTGCATCCCGATTTCGTAGAATCAAATCGCACGTTATATATGTTCACCTTGTCGCAACAGGAGGGGCGACCCGGAAAAGCGTAGTTCCGCTTTCATGCGTTGCAACGCACTTCGAAAAAAACCAGTAAGGGGAGGGGGAAGAGAAAGGACGGCCCTAGCTGGGACCGCTCAGTTCAGGTCGTCGCGGGTGAGAATCTCGACGGTATCCGGCACCTTGGTGACGTTGCCCATCTTGACACCCACCACGGTGGCGATCTTCTTGTCCGCCGCGATGTCCAGCAGGCGCTGCGTGATCACACCATCGAACACGACGGCCGCGACCTTGTCCTTGCCGCCCTTGAGCGTGTCGGCCAACTCGCGAACGGCGAGGTCCTTCTTCAGGGTCTCACCCTTGTCGTCAAGCAACAAGGCCTTCAGGCTGCCCGACAACTCGGTCAGCGCCTCCCGAAAGCCGGCGCGCGGGTCAGCGATCTTGGCCTTGCGGGGCTTGGCCGGCGCCGCCTCCGTGACGGGCTCGGCGGGCTCCTCGGCCTTCGGAGCGCGCTTCGCACGGGCCGGGCGCTCGGACGACGCATCCTCCTCACGGTCACCGCCACGGCGCCCGCGGCCACGACGCCCGCGGGCCTTGGACTCAGACTCGGTCTCCGTCTTGGCCGGCGCAGCCGCAGCCGACTCAGCCTCGCGGCGAATCACGATGCCCATCTGGCTGACGAACTGCTCGGCGGTGAGCTTGTTCTTCAGGCACTTCATCACGAGCTTGTGGGGAATCTCCTCCACTTCGCGCGTCGGCGGGGCTCGGGCAATGAAGTCCACATCGCACGTCTCAAGCAGCTCGCGGGCGATCAGCTCGCCGCCACGGTCGCCGTCGACGAACGCGATCGTGGTCTTCTCCCGCGACAGGTCCTTGACCGCGTCGGGGATGTTGGTGCCCTCGACGCCGATGGCGTTCTTGATGCCGTGCTTGAGCAGGTTCATCACGTCGTTGCGGCCCTCGACCAAGATGATCGTCTCGCTCGAGGCGATGTTGGGTCCGCAAGGCAGCTTGGTGCCCGGGAAATGCTGAATCTCGCTGACTTGGACCGCCGAGCGGACCTCATCGCTGATCTTCGTCGAATCCTGGGTTACGTCGGCGTTCATCGTGGCCAGCAGCGCCTTGGCGCGGTCGACCACCTGCTTGCGCTTGGCGACGCGCGTGTCCTCCACTTTCTCAACGCGGATGGTGGCCTTGCAAGGACCAATGCGGTCAATGGACTCAATGCCGGCCGCCAGGATGGCGGACTCAACCTTGTCCATCGCCGACGGCAGCAGGATCTTGCCGTTCGTCTTGCCGCCCTTCTGGTCAATCTCCACCTCGATGCGCCCGATGCGCGCCGATTTCTGGAGATCGCGGAGGTCCAGCTCGTTGCCAAGCAGGCCTTCCGTCTGACCGAAGATCGCCCCGATGATGTCGGGTTTTTCAATGACCCCGTCGGCCTTGATGGAGGCCCGGATCAGGTATTTCGTAGTGCTGGGGTCAACGACCATGTCGTGTCACGTTCCCGGAACCGACCGCCCGGGCTTCCGATGCCGCTGCGCTGCTGTCGCCGTGTTCATTCAACGTCGTCGCGACGCATGGCCGCGCAGAACACAGGCGACGGGGCAGAATGCCGTCTCTTGGAGACGGTCTTGCGGATGGAGTGAGCGTGATGTGGCACGGCGTCGGCGCGCGAAGCGCTGCCGGACGGCCTGTTCCGGGCTCGGACTGGGGCCTATGGTAGATAAGCGTTGCATGTCCGGCAAAAGGACTCCTTTCGGGCCTGGCGGCTGCGCCGCTGCGGGTCAAAACCGGCCCGGGCCGGCAGCCGCGTCGCCCGCAGCAACAGCGGTGAACTGCCGCTGACGGGCCGCCTGCGCCTGCAAGCAGCCGCGCGGTCAAGCCGGAAAAATCGCGTGGGCTAGAAGCCCAGGCTGCTCGTGCTGGATCGCGGGCGATCCAGCAGTCCCAGCCTCGGGGTCTTCGCTTCGCTCAGAACCCGAGGCTGATTTTACCGCCCTTCGTACTGGACCGCAAGCGGTCCAGCAGTCTCGGCGGAAGTTTTCGCTGGTCTCTTCGCTTCGCTCAGAAGCCCAGCGAAATCTTTCCGCCCTTCTTCAGCGCGTCCAGGGCCGACTCGTTGGCCTTCTCCAGGGCCTTCGGGTCGTTCAGGCGCTGGCTGACGCCTTGGTTCACGGAGCGAA
>JBFJYU010000156.1:0-7629 GCA_041622435.1 Thermoplasmatota archaeon
GGTAGATGATCGCGGCCGGGTGAAGGGAGCAGAAGACGGGCACGCCGCCGGGACCCTCCACGAAGGTTCCGCGCACATCGCCGAACGTCTTGGGCGCCGACTCCACGAGGCCCGACAAGCCGTGCCGGCCGAGAGCCACCAGGACGCGCGGCTGGATCGCCGCGATCTGGTCCAACAGAAAGGGCCGGCAGGCTTGCTTCTCCGCCGGTTTCGGGTCGCGGTTCTTGGGCGGCCGGCACTTCACGATGGACGTCACAAACACCTGCTCGCGTGGCAGGCCCGCCTCGGCCAGACCCAGATCCAGGTTCCGCCCGGCGGCCCCGCAGAAGGGGCGTCCGGTCTCGTCCTCGTTGCGACCAGGGGCCTCGCCCACGAGCATCACACCCATGCCTGGCCGGGGTTCGCCCTCGCCGGGCACGGCATTGGTGCGGGTCTCGTGAAGGCCGCACGCCACGCAGGCGCGCACCCGTGAATGGATGGCTTCCAGGTCCGCCACGGTTTGGCGAGCCCGGCGGCGTCAAAGGGGTTTGCCGAAGCAGAAGCGGGCGGCGGGGCCAGGGCAGCAGGGCCAAGGCGGCAGGGCCAAGGCGGCAGGGCCAAGGCGGCAGGGGCCGCCCCAACAAAGGCAAGACGTTTCAGCCGGAGCGGCGTCCGACGCCAGCGCATGGAGTTTGAAGACCTGCAGAAGGTCGACCGTACGACCTGGCGGAAGTACCTGTTCTACATCGACCTCGCCGTCATCGCAGTCTTCATGCTGAGCATCGTGCTGCTGGTGCGCCACACCTTCATGGCCGGCCAATGGTACGAGCGCGAGGAGTTCCACCTCGCCACCCGCGGCCTCTGGCTCGTCGTCGGCGACACCGCCTTCCTCGTCGCCGCGCTCGGCTGGATCTTCTACCGGTTCTTCAGGAACCAGTACCTGGTGGTAACCAGGCGCTTCTGATGCGCCAACCCTTCAGTAAATAGCTTTGGGACAGGGCTCTTTTCTGAGGCCTGGCGTGGGAGCGCCAGATGACCGGAAAGTGGGCGGTTGCCCTCATGGTGGCCGCGTTGGCGGGCTGCGTCGGCGGCGGCGACGCCGAGCCCGACGCGGCAGACAACCCCAGCCAGGACGAGCCTGAGTTGCCGGAGCAAAACGTGACCATGGAGCCGGAACCGGTCGTGGCACCCCTACCGCCGCCGGGCATTCGCTTCGTGGCCATCGGCGACCAAGGCACCGGCAAGGAGGACCAGTACAAGGTCGCCCGCGCCATCGAGCAGGTGTGCGCCGAGCGCGGCTGCGACTTCGCCATCACCGGCGGCGACAACATCTACGAGACCGGCACGGACGATGAATATGATCCGCAGTTCGACACCAAGTTCGAACAGCCGTACGCCAACCTGAGCTTCCCGTTCTACCTGACGCTTGGCAACCATGACAACAGCCGCGACCCCGCCACGTCCCTGTGGGGCGACGATCCCGCGACAGGTGCTTTGTCGGACGTGGTTGACGAGGAGCCGGGCGACCTGGGCATTGGCCACTGGTATGAGACAGGCAACCACCAGGTCGCCTACACGTACCGCGACGACCGCGCCAGCGACAAGTGGAACATGCCCGCCCGGTACTACCCGGTGGTCAAGCCGAACGTGACTTTCCTGGCCCTCGATACGAACACCCTGATGTACTACGGCCAAGGCTGGGGCGAGACCGACATCACCTACCAGCAACAGGAGGCGTGGGTCGACGAAACCCTCGCCGCCGTGAACACCACGTGGACCATCGCGTTTGGCCACCACCCGTACCTCAGCAACGGCGCCCACGGCAACGCCGGCAATTACGAGGGAGCCGGACCCACGCCGGTGGCCGGCCCGTACGTCAAGGAGTTCTACGAAACCCACCTGTGCGACAAGGTGGACCTCGTCATCACCGGCCACGACCACGACTTGCAATGGCTCAAGCCGGTCGAGTCCTGCGGCAAGACGGAGTTCATCGTCAGCGGCGCCGCCGCCAAGATCAGGGCCTTGGCGGACCCGGAGCGCAACGAGGTCCACTTCCAGAAGGGCGAGGTGCTTGGATTCGTCTGGATCGAGATCGTCGGCGACGCCCTGACGGGGGTCTTCTACGACGACCGAGCCAACGTGCTCTACGAGCGGACGATGGAGCGGCAGGGCTAAGCCGAACCACACGCGCGGCCTGCTTGTGGCCACCCCCGCAGGCGCGGGCGTCGTGGCAGGCCCGGCCAAGGCACGCAGCCCAGGGACGGAGGTTTCACACGCGTCGCGCACGTAAACCCAGCCCGCCGAGATTTTAATGTGCGGCCAATATTCCTGGCGGTGTTCGTAGCCCGAAACAACGGCGGGAGCCAGGCATGAGCCTCACGGAGCAAAACCCGGCGGGGTTGTCGCGTCGCCAATTCCTGCGCGCCGCGGCCCTCGGTGCCGGATTGACCGCCGCAACCATGGCAGTGCCCTGGAACCGACTGCCGCTTGGCATGGCATCCGCCAACCAGGCTGGGCGCGCCTTCGAGATCACCAGCGGCGCCGCGCCGTCCACCGTGTTCCCGCAGGGGATCGCCAGCGGCGACCCCACACCCACAGGAGCCATCGTGTGGACGCGCATCGAGCCCGAGGCGGCCGGCGACGTGGCCGTGGAGGTGGCCCGGGATCCAAGCTTTAGCGACCCTGTCTACCGTGGCGTCGTACCAGCCTCGGAAATCAACGCCGCCAGCGACCACACGGTCCGCGTTGACCTCGACGGCCTGCTTTCCGAGAACCGCCATTTCTACTACCGCTTCATTTGCGGGGGAACCGCCAGCCGGACGGGCCGCCTGCGCACGCTGCCAGCCGCGGACGCGGACATCGATCGTCTGCGCCTGGGCGTGTTGACGTGCCAGAATTTCCAGCACGGCTATTTCCCGGCCTACGGGCACATCGCCGAGGCCGATGTTGATTTCCTCGTCCACCTCGGGGACTTCATCTACGAACACAACGGCGAGGCCAGCTATGCCGGCACCGAACTGCCCGGGCGCGGCATGGACCTGCCCAGTGGGGCGCCCCGCATGGAAACCGCGGCCGACCTGTCCTACGTCCACCAGCGCTACCGCAGCGACGAACACCTGCAGCGGGCCCTGGAGCAACATACCATCATCACGACCTGGGACGACCACGAAATCACGGACAACTGCTATTTCAATTATGGCGAAGGGCGATATTATGGCGGAGAAACCTTCCGTCTGAACGACGACGAGGCCGCCCTAACCACCTACTTTGCCGCCTGCGCCAAGGCCTACGTGGAGTACACGCCCATCCGCGTGCGCCACGACGCCACCTCCGACAACCCCCAGGAACACATCAGCCTGTATCGCCGCTTCTCGTTTGGCAAACTGGTGGATTTGTGGATGCTTGACGAACGGTGGTTTCGCAGCACGCCCCCACCCAACGAAGAACGATTGGGCAACGACGGACCCAACCGCCTTGACCCGGAGGCAACGATCCTCGGGCCGCGGCAGCGCGATTGGCTGACCGACGGATTGACCCAAAGCGACCGCCAATGGAAAGTCGTGGGCAACCCGGTTCAGATGACCCCCCTTGGATTCATGTTTCCAGGCACCAGCGTGTTCCTCAGCATGGATTCGTGGGATGGCTACGAGCACGAACGCCGCCTGGTGGCCGACGCGATGGCGCAAACGGACAACGTCATCGTCCTCACGGGCGATTTGCACACCTATCAGGCGGGGTATGTGCAAACCGGCTACAACGATCGCGCCTCCGACCGCCGCGTCGCGGTGGAGCTCATGACACCCGCCATCTCAAGCCCGAACATGGCGGAGGCCATCTACCCGAGCCCCTACCTGCCAGGCGAGGAGGAATTCGTTGAGGCCTCCGTCTTGTTGGCGAACCCCCACCTGCGCATGTGGAACAGCCACCGGTATGGCTACTCGATCGTGGAATTCACCAAGAACGGGGCCACCTATTCCGGCTACATCGTAGACAAGAACACGACTCATTTACCCGGCAACCACAAGCTGTTCCGGGTCCTTCGAGTGCCCGCTGGACGGCTCGAAATCGAAGATTTGCATTATGCTAGCCCGACCGGTTTTCCAATCCATCCGGCGGGACTGCTCAACACCCTTGAGGCGCCGGCGGCGCCCGGGCCGGGCGTGCAAACCGCCAGCAACTGGGACGCGTTGCGAAAGCTCGCCGGCGATGGACGGCATCGCCCGCAGGTACCGGAAATGGAACTCGACGATGTGGCCGCAAGTCGGCGCAGCCACGCCGCCTAGGCGCCGTGCTGGCCGGGGGCAACGGTGGGCCCGAGCCACCGCTCGATCCGGCTGCGCTCAAACTCCACCTTGGCGGCCAACGCTTCCCCTGAGGGAACCCCCGCCGCGACCACCGGGGCGGGCTCTGCGTAGAACTCGCCGACGACTTCGACCGCGATGCCGTCGCCGAGCTCAAGATAGCAGGACCCGTTGGCGAGAAACTGGGCCGTCTCGGCTTCGCCGCGCGCGCGGGCGGCGATGTTGGCGGCCACGACCTCGGCCTCCTGCTCGGCCATGACGCCCGCCTTGACCAGCGGCTTGCCCACCGACAGGGGGATGGCGGTGCAATCGCCGATGGCCCAGACGTTGGGGTGGGCCGTGGCCAGGGTGTGCCGGTCGACGGCGACCCAGCCCTTCGGGCCGACGAGGCCAGCCTCGTGCAGAACTTTTGGAGCCTCGTGGACGGGAACGGCGGCCAGCACATCGTACGGAACGACCGACCCGTCGTCGAAGTGGACAAGCCGTTCGTCGCCGACGACCTTGACGACGCTGCGGCCGGACAGCACGCGGACGCCCCGCTCCTCGACCCAGCCGCGCACCACGTCGCCGCAAACCTGACCGGCCACCGGCAAGGGCTGGGGCTCTGGGCTGGCGATGGTCACTTGGGCGTCGATTCCACGGCCCTCAAGGTACCGTTTGGCCAGCATGGCCGCCTCGTACGGGGCCGGCGGGCACTTGAACGGCGGTCGGGAGACCACGAAAAGGACGCGGCCGCCGTCCAGCGCCGCCAGGTCTTGGTGCACCTTCGCGACCCCCTCCTCGCCGTACAGGTTGTGAGCCGCGTCGGCGAGGCCGGGGATGGGGTCCAGCGTGAGTGCGGCGCCGAGGGCCACGATCAGGTGATCCCACGCCACCGCGTCGCCATCCACGGTGACAGTCTTGCCGGACACGTCGATCGCCTCGACGGTGCCTTGGCGAAACGCCACGCCGAGCCGCTCGATGCCCCGCACGTCGGCGGCGCCCTCGCCCAGCTTGCGCCGGCCGTCGAGAATCCACAGCTTCATGGCGCCAACGAGGAAGCGATCCTTGCGATCGATGAGCGTTACCGTGTGGCCTTCAGGCAGGCTGCGCGCGAGCGCCGCCGCGGCGGCCAGTCCGCCAAAACCGGCGCCGAGGATGACGGTGTGAGTCGACACAGACACCGACCCTGCGGCAGCCCCTCAAGGCTTGGGTTGGCGGCGAACTTGGCCGCTACCGGGCCCCAGCGGCACCGCGCCGTCGACGGCCAGTGCCGGCTTTGCGCCCGCAAGCTTCGTCGTTGACCTAATACCCGCGCCCCCATCGCGGCCCGTGGCCCCCGTCGAGCCCCTGCCCCGACCCGGCCTGATCGGCATCGCCGTCCGCCTCACCATCGGGGCCCTCGTGGCCTACATGGGGTACGGTGCCATCGTCGGAGCCAAGGAATTCTGGGATGGCTACAGCGACCCGATCGGCTCGCTTGCGTACGTGGGCCCGCTGGCGGCCTTCAGCAGTTGGGTCGTCAACGAACTGCTCCAGAAACCCTGGGGCTGGCGACCCACGGGAGTCCTAGTAGTCGGCGGCCTCGTCGCCATCGCCGCCGGATCCGTCCAGGGCGAGCCCTTCGGCCCGCTCTACGGCGCCTACGTCTGGGCCTGGACGCTCGCCTTCAGTCTTCTGTTGGCACCGGCCCAGTTCTTGGCCGCGGCGCTGCGGACCCCCGGCTGCGAAATGCGCAGCTTCGCAGATCTGCGCGCCCGCCTGCGGGGCGGCGACCCGACCACGGTGACCTGCCCGGGCTGGATCGACCGCTTCGACCACATCAGGGTCCTGGGGCGCCTGTGAACGGCCGGCCAACGGCGGGCTGCAGCGCACCACCCAAGCCGCTATAGTCCCAATAGCGCTGTTGATTCCATGGTGGATCGTGATGGTCGGGCCAGCTTGGCCCTCGTCCTTCTGGCGCTTCTGATTGTGCCCGCGCTGCCGGCGGCGCCCGCTCTGGCATCGACCGAACCGGTGCGCTTCATCGCCATTGGCGACCAGGGGGCCGGCAACGCCGGCCAGGCGAAAGTGGCCGCTGCCATGCAGACGGTTTGTGCCCGCCACGGGTGCGATTTCGTCATCAGCCTCGGCGACAACATCTACGACGTGGGCGTGTCCGACCCGTACGATCCCCAGTTTGAAGCCAAGTACGAAAACGTGTACGCGGGCCTCGGGCTGCCCTGGTACATGAGCCTCGGCAACCACGACGTCAGTCACGACCCCGTCTCCAACTCCGAGGCGGGCCACGCGTTTGGCCCCATCACGGAAGAGTTCGGGTCCCTGGGCGCCGGCCACTGGTACGAGTCCGGCAACCATCAGGTCGCCTACGCCCAGCGCACGGATCGCGTGACGGACAACTGGAACATGCCGGCCCGCTACTACACCTTCGGCGCCGGCGCGGCCCAGTTCTTCGCCCTCGACACGAACACCCTGATGTACTTCGGCCAGCCGTTCCCGCCCGACCTGGATTCCGAAATCCTCGCCCAGGAGACCTGGATCGAGGAGGAGCTCGGCGACTCGGACGCCACGTGGAAGCTTGCCTTCGGACACCACCCGTACCGCTCCAACGGCCGCCACGGCAACGCCGGCTCCTACGAGGGCGCCCCCGGCACCCCGATCGCCGGCGTCTACGTGAAGCAGTTCTACGAACAGCATGTCTGCGGCAACGCCGACGTCATCCTGGCCGGCCACGACCACGATCTGGAGTGGCTGAAACCAGTCGACTCCTGCGGTGGCACCGAGTTCATCGTGAGCGGCGCAGGTTCCAAGGAGCGCGCCCTGGAGAACCACGGCCAGCCCGGCCCGTATTTCCTGTCCGAGGCCAGCGACTCCTACTTCTCGCGCGGCGACGTGCTGGGCTTCTTCTGGATCGAGATCGACGGCCCCACGCTGACGGGTCGTGTCTTCGACGGCGACGCCGTGGAACTCTTCGAGCGCACGATCAGCAAGGCCTGAGCCGGCCCCGCGCACACTGCCCCAGCCAGTACCCCGACAGCGCACCCTGGGCAACCCTCCGGCGGGGCGCGGGTCCGCCCCGGGGCGCCGCCGGCCCGCCACAGGACCGACCCCGGGGGCAACGCCAAATGCTCACCGCCAGCGTGGTCGCGCCGGCCGAAGCTCCCGAGAGCAACTAGCGCCTCGACCCGCCTTACGGGAGGCGTATGCCTCCGGCTGGCTTTGAGAACCAAAAAAACAGGATAGGCAAGGGTAGGAAACGAGAGGAAAGGAAGAGGCGTGGAACGGATTACACGAGCGGGTCGTGCATGCTGAAGCGCCAGGTCCACACGTTGCCCGAGCCACCCAGCACGTAGCCGCCGGGAGCATCGTA
>JBFJYU010000157.1:0-7624 GCA_041622435.1 Thermoplasmatota archaeon
GGTTGCCTGGCGCCACTTGATCGAATGATCGAACTTTTCGAAGTTCGGAGGGGATCCTTTTCCCGCGCGATACCGTTCGGGTCACCCCGTAGCGTTGCTGGCCTGCGGCGTGGGGTTGCCTGGCGCCACTTGATCGGGTTCGGCGTGCGCCAGTGCCGCTGGCGGCCTGCCCGGTGGGGTCGCAGAGCGACCCCACCCAGGCAGACTACGCCGCAACGATGACCGTTCCAACCATCCCGAGCCCGGCGTGGGGCCGGCAGAAGTAGTTGAAAATTCCGGGGTTGTTGAACGTGTGGCGCACTTCGCCGCCCTGACCCAGGATCTCGTCGAAGCTGTCCGGTCCAGCGGTATCATGGCTTCGGCCGCCGACGCTGCTGGTCGTGGTAACCGTGTGAGGCAACAGGACGCCATCCCAGACCACGGTGGTGCCCGCCACCACGGTGATGGCGGCCGGCGTGAACTGGAACAACGCCGCGCTGATGTGAACCTCGTTGTCTCCGGTCTCAACGGACACCTGGGGCGCCTCGGGAACCTGCGGGGCACCCGGAAGCTCGTTGCCGCCGATGCTGGAGGGCACGACGGGCGCGACCCGCAGGATGCCTTCCGCGTCGGCGATGTACATGGCGCCGTCGGGGCCGAAGAGCACGTCCGTGGCCAGCGCGAGGCCGGTCACGAAGTCCTTGACCTCCGTGGCGTGGCCGTCGGGGCCCAAGACCACCTGGGCCACCTTGTGGCTCAGGTTGTGGGTGATCTCCATGGGCTTGCCGTTCTCGGCGGACTCGCGGTTGTTGTTGACCCACGAGTCGGCGCCGAAGGTCACGCACTCGCCGACGTAGACGGAACTGCGGAAGGACTCAGGGAACGCCCAGGCGCCCTGAGTGGGGAAGTCGAGGCCGGTGGCGCACGTGTGCCAGCCCAGGTTGGCCGTGGCCGGGGGCACGCTCGCGCAGTCGGGGCCAGGCGGCAGGACCGCGGGAACGTCGGGCGCGTCAACGGCCGTCACGTCGCTGCCGACGCCACCGGACGGGCCGACGTTGTAGCAGTACGGGAAGCCGTGGTCGGCGCCCCACTCCACCTTGTAGAGTACGTCCTGGCTTGCCGGGTCGTCGGCGCCGTTCATCGCCGTGTACAACTCGCCGCCGTAGCTCAGGTCGCCGGGCGCGAAGGCCACGCCGAAGATGTTGCGGAACCCGAGACCCGCGACCTCCACCTTCGCGGCGAAGTCGTCGTTGACCGGGTGGGTGCCAATGTCGTTGGGCGGGATGTCGTTGCCTAGCGCGTCGTCCCATTGGAGGACCGCCGGGTCGCCGACGAGGTCGGACGGCGTCACGGCCAGGATGGCGCCGGAGTACGGGAACACGTCCGGGTGGCCGGTGCCGGTGCCCGTGCCGTGGTCGTTCGGGTTGCCCACGGGCATGTAGAGCCGCCCGTCGGGGCCAAAGCGCAAGTGGTTGACGTTGTGCTGGCCCTGCGGCAGGCCGTCCACGATGACCTCCTGAGCGCCGGTGGCCGGGTCAACGCGCGTCACGCGGCCGTCCGACTGGCCACTCTGGGGCCCCGCGTGGCTGTCGGCCACGTACAGGTAGCCGTCATCGTCAACGGCAATGCCCAGGATGCCGCTGAAGCCTGACCCAACAGACGACGTGCCGCCCGCGACCGGCCCGGACGGCGTCCACGTCAGGTCCACGCGCGAGACGCTGCCCGAGGCCAGCGTGGCCACGTACAGGTCCGGGTTGGGACCCGAATCAAAAATGATGGCCGTGGGGACAGCCGCAGCCACGAGCGGCTCGATCGTGAAGCCCTCCACCACGCCGGGAACCGGGTGAGGCACCAACTGGGTCACGCCCGACGGCGTGACCAGCGACAAGGTAAGGGCTACCAGCAGTAGGAACGGAAGGAATCTCATACCACCAACTCTGGCTCCGGAAAGCCGGCTAGCGCTATAGCTTCAATCCGCCAAACTCGTTGACTGGTCAACCCGGGCTAAGGCATTGCACAGGGTTGGACATGGGCGGAGCCGGACCGGTGCGGCTGCCGGTACGACGCCGGCCCAGCCTACCGGACCGTAGCCGTGCCCACCATGCCGAGACCAACGTGGCCCGGAATGTTGCACCAGGTGTCCCACGTCATGGCCGTCTCCGGCGTCATCACGAACGACGCGGTGTCGCCACCCGCGATGTCGACGGACTTCCACTCGACCAGCGAGGTGCCGTCGTTCAGCGTGCCGATGAACAGGTTGTGGCCCTGGGCGCCGGTGTTCTCCACCTGCACCAAGTACGTCTTGCCCGCCTCCATCCGCATCAGCTTCGGGATGATGTTGTACTCGTTCAGCTCGACGCGGAACACCTCAGCATCCAGGATCGTGAACGTCAGGTTGCCCCCGGCGGTCGAGGACAGGGTCAACTGGCCTGGCTCGGGGGCGTTGATCGCGAAGTACTGCGTCGCGCCAGCCGGCAGCGTCACCTGGGCGCCGGGAGCCGTCAGCGTGACGGCCTCGCCCAGCGTGTTGGATGCCTTGACGATGAACCGGGTGCCCTTGACGGCCGACAGGTCCGCATCCGTGGTGATGGCACCGTCAGCAACGTTGACATCAATGTGGCTCAGCAGGCTCGCGCCCGCCTCCAGCCGCTTGACCTCCAGCCACTCCTCGTACTCGGCCACCGGGACCGCCTCGATTCGACCCTTCATGTACGCGTGGCCAGGGTTGAAGCAGTGCTCCTTGCACTGAATCAGGTACTTCCCCTCGGGGAACACGATGGTGCCATGGTTGTACTTGTAGGCGCCAATGGGGTTGGCGTCCGAAATCCACACGTACGCCCGGTTGGCGTCAAGGATGTTCATCGCGTGCAGGATGTCGTTCTCATCCGCCGTCAGATTGATTCGGACAGGCCGATCCGCCGGCACGATGATGGGAACCATGTTGTCCGGGTCGGCCGGATCGAAGGACGACGTGACGCGCACGCCATCGCCATAATGGGCCGTCCAGGAGTAGCGCACGCCGACGACATGGATCTCGGTGTAGGCCTCCTCCTCAGAGTAACCCTCATCGAGTTCGAGCAGGCCGACGTAGCCGATCCAGCCCACCCAGAGCACGATCATCAGGGGAATGATCGTCCAGCCGAGCTCGGCCTTCAGGTTCTCGCGCTCGTGCTCGTGCGTGGAGCGGCCGTGGCCGGTGTGGGCGCGGAAGCGCCACAGGACGATCACAAGCCACGCGAAAACGATCGCGAAAACGATCAGGCCTGCAACCATGATCTGGCTGTAGATCTCCTCGACGATGACGCCGCGCTCAGTGAGCGGCTCGGGCATGCCCCAGCGCGCCGAGGCGGGGGAAGCAATCCACAGGAGGGCGAGCGGTAGCAAGCCAAACATCCGCGTGCGCATGGTGACGGAGCGCGCGACTCCGGCGCTGCATGAAAAGCATTTGCCAGGCAACCGCCGCCGCGGCCCCTCGTCGACAGGTGAGGCGCGCCCGAGGCCAGCGTTACGGTTTTCTAACACACCCAAGTAGCGGCGCCCGGCCCATGAACCCAGACTACGTCCTGGCCGACGAGAGCCACCACAAGAGCGGGCTCCGCCGCTGGCTCACGACGACAGACCACAAGGAAATCGGCATCCTGTACCTCTGGACGGGCTTCATCTACTTCATTCTGGGTGGCATCGCCGCCCTGGTCATGCGCTGGGAGCTTTACAGGCCCGGCGCCGACATGGCCGACCCCGCCCAGTTCAGCGAGTTGCTGTCCCTGCACGGCACCACGATGGTGTTCCTTTGGATCATGCCCGCGCTGGCTGGTCTTGGCAACTACTTCGTGCCCATCATGATCAAGGCCAAGGACATGGCATTCCCCCGCATCAATGCCCTGTCCTACTGGCTCATCGTCCCCGCGGGCATCCTGCTGTGGATCCCCATGATCCTCCCCGACCTCGTGGCCATCAACGTCACCTGGGTCGGCTACCCGCCGCACTCGGTCCTGGAGCGGAACCTCGGCCTCGACTTCTGGCTGATCTCGCTGCTCCTGCTCGGTATCGCCTCGACGCTGGGCAGCATCAACTTCCTGGTCACCATCTTCAAGATGCGCGCGCCCGACGTGACCCTGCACAACATGCCCCTGTTCGTGTGGGCGCAGATGGCCACCAGCATCCTGCTGGTGTTCAGCCTGCCCGTGGTCGCCATCGCATTCATCATGGTGCTGTTCGACCGCAACTTCGGCACCGAGTTCTTCGTCGGCGCCGGTGACCCGATCCTGTACCAGCACCTGTTCTGGTTCTTCGGCCACCCCGAAGTGTACGTTCTGATTCTGCCACTGATGGGTGTTCTGAACGAGATCATCCCCAAGTTCAGCCGCCGGCCGGTGTTCGGCTACAAGTCCATGGCCTACGCCATGCTGGGCATCGCCATCGTGGGTTTCCTGGTGTGGGCGCACCACATGTTCACCACCGGCATTGACCCGCGCGTGCGCGCCGTGTTCATGTTCAACACGATGCTCGTCGGTGTTCCCACCGGCATCAAGGTGTTCAACTGGCTGGCCACCATGTGGGGCGGCCAGATTCACCTGACGACGCCCATGAAGCACGCTCTGGGCTTCATCTGGCTCTTCGTCATCGGCGGCATCACGGGCGTGATGCTGGGCGCCATCCCCGTGGACTACGCGCTGCATGACTCCTACTTCGTGGTGGCCCACTTCCACTACACGATGGTGGGCGGCGCGGTGTTCGGCATCTTTGCCGGCGTCTACTACTGGTACCCCTTCCTGAGCGGTGGCCGCATGTACCACCAGGGCTTGGCGGATTGGCACTTCTGGCTGATGTTCATTGGCTTCAACCTGACGTTCTTCCCGCAGTTCCTGCTGGGCTTGCAGGGCATGCCCCGGCGTTACTTCGACTACGACCCGTCGCTGACGCTGCTCAACCAGATCAGCACCATCGGCGCGTTCATCATCGCGCTGAGTGTGCTCTTCTTCATGATCAACGTGCTCGTGAGCTGGCGCTCGAAGGAGCGCGTGACCTCGGACCCCTGGGGCGGCGCCCGCCACATCGAGTGGAAACTTTGGGAAGAGGGCCGCGTCGTGCACGGCGAAGGCCTCATCGTCGATGAAGAGCCCCAGACGCTCGCCGAACAACACGCCATCCGCGTCGCGCGGGGGGAGATCTAAATGGCAGCCGACAAGCAGGCCACCGGCCACGTTTCGCCAGACGACTACCATTTGCCCCACGGCAGCCACTGGCCGGTTTTGCTGGCCTTCGCCATCACGGCGGTCTGCCTGGGCCTGGTCCTTGGCCCGGTGGTCATGGGCCTCAGTCTGGTCTTCCTGGTGTTCACCATCCTGGGGTGGATCAACGAGGACATCGGCTGGTGGAAGACGAACACCGGCACCGGTCCGGGCATTGGCCGCGCGGGCACGTTGATGTTCATCTCTTCCGAGGTGTTCATTTTCGGCGCCCTGTTTGCGACGTACTTCACGTTCAAGGGCCAGGCAAGCCACTGGCCCGACAGCGCCGTCCACCTGCCAATCCTGAAGACCGGCATCTTCAGCCTGTTCCTGTTCGCATCGTCCGCGACGATCCACAAGGCTGAGGGTTACCTGGCCGCGGGCAACCAGAAGGGCTTCCGGAACTGGTGGCTCGGCACGATCGTGCTGGGCGCCATCTTCCTGGCTGGCCAGGTGTGGGAGTACGCGACGCTGATCGGCGAAGGGCAGGGCCTCACGGCTGGCCAGTTCATGACGACGTTCTACTTCATCACCGGCACCCACGGTCTGCACGTTTTCGGTGGCATGGTCTACCTGATCATCGTCCTGGTCCGGTCGTACAAGGGTCAATTCGACGAGGAGCGGCACGTTGCGCCCCAGACGGCGGCGATGTACTGGCACTTCGTGGACCTGGTGTGGATCATCGTGTTCTCGGTGCTCTACATCATCCCGTGGATGGGAGGAGCGTTCTCTGGTGGCCACGCCTAGTCCGGAGATCCTGGACGGGCGGGGCGAGGAGCAACGCAACGTCCGCAACCTGATCCGTTGGGTAGCCGGGTTCGTGGCGTGGCCCGCCCTGTCGGGCGCCATCGCCATGGCCCTGTTCGATTTCCAGGAGCACGTCGTTCATTCGACGGCTACCCTGATCATCGGCGGCGCGGCGCTGGTCGTGTTCGTCCGTGCCCAGCGTCTGGCAGAGCACTTCGTTCCTACGGGGCCGGCGTAGCGTCTTCATGGCATCGCGGGCCGCGCCGAACAACCGCGGGTCCGGCGAGGTCCGGCGACCCGGCGTGGCGGTGGCCTTCGAGGGTGCCGTTGTGGGGCTGGTGTCGTGGAGCGTCGCTCACCGCCGGCTGGTCCTGACGGTCTTCCTGCTGGCTGGCCTAGTCGCGATTCCGGGCGTGTTGCGCCTGGAGGTCCACAACCGTATGACGGAGTGGGTGGACCCGGACGATCCGGGTCCGGCGGCGTTCATGGAGGGCATTGAGGCGCTGCCGGGGATCGTGAACTTCGAGCGAGTCCTGCTGACGTACGACGGGTCCGACCCGGATGGCCTGATGGCGCCGGCGAGCCTGCGGGAACAGGAGGGCTTGCAGGATTTGGTGCTCGGCCGGATGCCTGGGGGCGCGGTGGTGATGAGCCCGGCGCGCATCGTCCAGTTGACCGCTTATGAGCTGGCGGTGGCGCGGGGGGAACAACCCGACGATGCGCGGCTGCCGCAGAGCGACGAGGAGCTGGATTTGGCCATTCGCGCGGCGCGCCAGACGCAGGGCCCGGTGCTGGGTTACCTGCTGGCCGACAACGGCCGCCTCGGAACGCTGGCGTTCACGTTTGACGCGGCCCCGTTTTCGCTGGAGGCGAGCGTTCAGGGAGGAGTGCTGAGCGACGCGGTGGTTGCGGCGTTCGCCGAGGGTGGCTTCCGGACGCTGTCGGCCGAGCACGCGGAGCCGCTTGGGGTGGCGTCGGTCAACGCCCACATCAACGATATCCTCAGCCGTGACCTGGTCCTGTTGGGCGCGCTTGGCCTCGCGCTGGTGTTTGTGCTCCTGTGGGCCGCCGCCCGTCGCATCGGTGCCGTGGTGGGCGGTTTCGTCAGCTTGCTGCTCGGGCTGGTGCTGACGCTGGGCACGTTGGGCTGGCTGGGCATTCCGTTCAACCTGCTCAACTTGCCCGTGATGCCACTGATCATGGGCAACGGGATCGACTACTCCATTCACGTGCTCGCGGAGGCCGGGGAGAAGCGGGGACGCTTTGGCAAGGGACTGGGCCGGCACCTGGGCCGCTCGCTGGGGGTTCCGATCGTGCTGGTGACGCTGACGACGGTAATCGGCCTGGGGACGCTCGCGTTCTCCAGTTCCCCGTACCTCGGCCAGATGGGCTTGCTGTCCGGTGCCGCCATTGCCCTCATCGCGTTCCTTTCGCTGACGTTCCTGCCTGCGTACCTAGCCACCTTCGACGGCGGTAACCCTGGCGGGACCAGGCGCCGACGCAAGGCGCGCCGCGCTCCGGCGCCTTTCCTGGCGGCTGGCCGCTTTGGTCGCCGCAGACCCCTCCTGCTCGCGGCACTGGTGGTCCTCCCAGCGGCGGCGGGCGCGTGGGCGTTTGCCACGATGGACTACGAGGTGGACCTGTTGTCCGGGTCGCTGCCGGCCGAC
>JBFJYU010000158.1:0-7608 GCA_041622435.1 Thermoplasmatota archaeon
CGCCTCACCCGCACCCCGGCGGCGCGGGCCCTCTTCTGGGTCTCCCTGGCGCCGCTGGCGGCCTGTCTGGCGGCAATCCTGGTCGCCCCGGAGCGCCTGAGCACCACCTTCGTCGAAGACGGCCTCGCCGATGGGCGCTACCAGCAGCTTAGCTACTGGCTCGTGTTCTACACGACGCCCCTCATCGCCTACGCGGCCACCGCGCTCCTGTTCCTGCAGATGCGGCGGACTCCCCGGGGCGTCCACCGCCACAGGCTGCGCGGCATCCTCGTGGCCCTGTTGCTGTACGTCTCCTACACCACGGGGTCCTACTTCGCGCTCGTGCCATCGCTGCGGCCCGTGTACATCGTCGGCATCGCCCTGCTTGCCGCCATGGCGATTCGCGTCTCCTGGCGCCCCCCGGCGCCGGCAGGCGTGGACCTGTGGCTCGTCGGCGCCCTCGTTGTCCCGGCACTCTTCGGGCTGCTCGAAGCGGTCCTCCTGCCCTGGGAGTCGGGCTGGCCGGGAACCCTCGGCCTGTGGCGCCTCGCCAGCGCGGTCGTGCTCGCCTTCAGCCTCGTTCGCTACGAGTGGTTCGACCTCGAAATCCGGCTTGGCCGCCTCGCTGGCCCCGCCACCGCGGTCGCGGCCGTCACCGCCGGCGCCGCTGGAGCGGCCATCCTCGGCGCCCGCGGCGACATGGTCTCGGCGGCAATCCCCCTCATCAGCGGCCTCGCCGTGGGAAGCGTTGCCCTGATCGGCCGCCGCCGGCTGGCGGTTCTCCTCGTCCCCGGCCTGGGCGACGAACGCGAATACGCCATGCAACGCAAGTTTGAGGTGTATCAGGCATCCCTGGAGGAGGCCGTGCGCGCCCACCGGGGCTGCAACGACGCCTACCTGCGACGCCTGCGCCGGCAGCTCGGCATCTCGGAGCGTGACCACCTGTTGCTGGAGTTCGTGGTGCGCCGATCCCTCGGCCGCAGCGGAACCGGCGGCAGCGGCACGCCATCCCTGGGGGCACCCGCCGCCACGGCCGGCACGGTTGTCGCCGACCGTTACACGGTCATCAGGCCCCTGGGCGAAGGCGCCCACGGCCGCGCCTATCTGGCCCGCGACGAGAAGCTGGCCCGCGACATCGTCATCAAGGCGGTCTCAACGGCCGGAATGGGTGGTCGCGGCGGACACCTCCTCATGCGCGAGGCCCAAATGGCCGGCAGTCTCGCCCATGCCAACGTCGTCTCCGTCTACGATGTCCTGGAGGGCGCCAGCGAGACCATGCTCGTTATGGAGTTCGCCGACGGCGGCAACCTGGAGGCCCTGATGCGCCGGCGGGCACCCATGGCCCTGGAGGAGGCGGTCTTCATCCTGGACCAGTTGCTGGCCGGCCTCGCGTGCGCCCACGCCCAAGGCATCATTCACCGCGACATCAAGCCGGAGAACATCCTGCTGACGCGGGGCGGGACGGTCAAGATCGCGGACTTCGGGGTTGCCCGCTACGAGGAACGGGAGGTCACCGGCCTGGAAGGAGCGGCGCTGGGCACGCTGGTTTACATGAGCCCGGAGCAGGTGCGCGGCGACGCCATTGACCAGCGCACCGACCTGTACGCCGCCGGCATCGTGTTCCACCAGATGCTCACCGGTCGCCACTACCTCCCCATCGCTGGCAAGAGCGACTTCCAGGTCCGCCAACTGATCCTGGAAGAGCCGCCCCACCTGCACGTTCGCCCCGATCCGGCGTGGGTGGACGGGTTCCTGCGCCAGGCGCTCGCCAAGGACCCGGCCGACCGCTTCGCCTCGGCCAGTGACATGGCCGACGCACTCTTGCAGAAGCGCAACGGCCGTTCGGTCCATCTGGGGATCGCGTCCACCGCCCCGACCTCGGCTATCACCTAGATGGACGCGCACCTGGTGGGGCCACCCGGAGCCAACACGGGCCCCGGGCCTGGACGACCGAGATACGCATCCAACCGACTGCGCAGCGACGTTGACGGTAGCGTTGGCTTCTACTAGGCCCCCGTCATACCTGGCCCATCAGGTGGCCGCTGTGCCGCCAGGAGGTGTAAGGTGGTACACCGAATTGCAATCGTCACGACCATGCTGGTGCTCGCCGGAAACGCGGTGGGCAGTGAACTTGAGGATACCTGCCGGGAACTCATCGATCCCCCCGGAGCCTGTCCCGTGCGGCAGCACGACGGGGGCGCCTACGCGCCCCTTGGACCGCTGCTCGACCAATTGAACGGCGACGCGCCCGACGCGTGCCGGGACCTGACAGGGGGGGCCGCAGCCGGCGAGCGCTTTGCGTTCAGGGCGGGGGGGCCTGCCAACGGCACCCTCCTGCCCGCCGACGACCCGCTCGATCACTACTGGATCGATGTCGCTCCGGGGACCGGCCAACTGGTCCTCCGGGCCGAGGCCCGTGCGGCGCTCAGCGTGTTTCCCGGCATGTTCCTTTGGGAAATGCCCGGCTTCGGCGCGGTGCTGACGCCGGCCCCGGCAGCGCACCTGGTAATTCAGGTCCTGGACATGGCGTGCCGGCCGATGGCGATGTCGACAACGGCCAACCCCCTCGAAACCCGCCTTGTCTGGAACGACCCCGAACCCGGGCGATACGTGGTTGCCGTCGGGTACCACGACCAGGCGGCCGAAAACGGCGCAGCCCGCTCGCCGGGCCCGGTGCCGGACCAGGGCGCCACGTCGGTCGGCGTTCGTCCCACGGGCGAACATCCCTGCGGGCCCATGTGCTTCGCCGACGAAGAGATGGAGCACGCCTCGGCTTGCAACGCGCAGTCGCAGCCGGCCGGGTGTGTCGGCAGCCAACGCGTCGGCGCCATGCCCGGCCGCCTCCTGCACTGGAACGAGGAGGAGGTGGCCCCCAACTGCCGAACCGGCGACGAGGACATCGACGAAACCGTGGCGGCCATCGCGCGGGCGCTGGTGGAGATCTACGTGGAGCGGGGAACCATCGAGTTCGCGGCTCCGAACGCCGACGACGATAAGGCCAACCCGCGCGGCTGCGCCGAGGCAGCCACGGACGGCGAGTCGGAGCCCATCCTGTCGGGCACGCAACAAGTGCTCGCTTCGGGCTCCTTGCTGGGTAACTCCGTGAGCGGCGAAGACTCCTGCGACAACGGCTGCCGCGCCGAGTACGGCAGCCCCGCGTTGTTCAATTACCGACTCCACGCCGAGGTGTAAGTCGTGAGGGATGGCGTTGGTTGACGAACGCTGGCTGATCGAGGCGGGCCTGGCGCTGGCGCCGGGCATCCCGATTACCGTTCTGGGCGTTCTGCTGTTGGCGGTGCCGCGCCGCCGCGCCATCCATACGACATTCGGCCTGTTTGCGGTGGCCTGGGGCATCCAGGTCATCGTTGTCAACGCGGGTTTCTTCGTCAACACGGAAGCGGCCGCGCGTGGCACCTTCACCGCCTCCATCATCTTGTGGTCCCTGACGTGGTTCCTGCTGGCCCTCTTCGTGGCGGTCGTGACGCAGAGTGGCGCGGCCCGCGCGCTCGCCGCCGCCGGGTCACTTCCCCTGATGGCGTGCCTGATCGTCCTGGTCGCGGCGCCGGAACAACTGGTGTCCACGGCGGCCGGCGACGGCTGGGTGGCAGGCCTCTTGATGCCGCTCGCCTACGACCTCGTCTTCACCCCGACCATCCTCCTCAGCTACGCGGCGTTCGCCTTGTTGTACCGGGCGTATCAGAGTCTGCCCCTGGGTCAGCCCCGGCAGCGCCTGCGTGGCATCGTGATCGGACTCGGCCTCTACCTGTCCTTTCAAGCCGGGTACCAGTTCGTCGGGGCCACCAGCCTGCGCCCCGCTTACGCCGCCGGCATCCTGCTCTTTGCGGCGCTGGCCGCACACGCGGCCGCCCGGCCCGCCAGACCTGGCGGCGTGGACGGCCCCGTGGCTGCGGCACTGCTGGTCCCGGCCCTGTTCGGATTCGCCGAAGCGCTGTGGCTGCGCGACGCACTGGGAATCCCGCACACCCTGGGCCTGTGGCGCATGGCGGCGGCCGCGGCGCTGGCCTACACCCTGGCACGCTACCAGTTCTTCGACCTGGAGCTGCGGGCGTCCCGCGTCGCCGGCCCCGCGCTGGCCGGTATCGCCGCATTGGCCGGCGTCACCGCCGCAGTCATCCTGGCGGCCCGCGGCGACGCGTTGTTGGCCGCGCTGCCCCTGGGCGGCGGTGCAGCGCTGGGTTCCCTGGCCCTGGTGGGACGACGCCAACTGGCCGTGATGCTGGTGCCCGGCCTGCGCGACGCCGAGACGTACCTGTTCCAGCGGCGGCTGGAGGTGTATCGCGACAGCCTGGAGGCGGCGCTGCGCTCCGAGGACGGGCCCGCCGCCCCGGAGCTGCAACGGCTCCGCCGCAGCCTCGGCATTTCCGAGCGGGACCATGCCCTACTGGAGTTTCTGGTTCGCCAGTCGCTCGGCGTCGGGTCCTCGTTGGCCTCCCGCGCGCCCTCTTCAAAGACCCATGCGCAGCCCGGCGCCATGCTGATGGAGCGGTACTGCGTCGAGCGGCCCCTCGGCGAGGGCGCCCACGGCCGCGCGTACCTGGCCCACGACGAGAAACTCAAGCGCGACGTCGTCATCAAGGCGGTCTCGGCGGCGGCCGTCGGCGGCCAGGCGGCCAGCCTGCTGGAGCGCGAGGCCCGCATCGCCGGCAGCATCCGGCACAGCAACATCATCGCCGTGCACGACGTGGACACCAGCGGCGACGAGGCCTACCTCATCATGGAGTTCGCCGACGCCGGCAACCTGTACGACCTGTTGCGCCGCCGGGGCAGCCTGGGCCTGCACGAAGCCACATCGGTCCTGGACCAGATGCTCGCAGGCCTCGCCGCCGCCCACGAGATCGGCATCGTGCACCGCGACATCAAGCCGGAGAACCTCCTCATGACGCGAGCCGGAACCGTCAAGCTCGCCGACTTCGGCGTCGCACGCGAGGACCGCCCCGACGCCACCGCCTTCGCCGGCGCCATGCTGGGCACGCTGCTCTACATGAGCCCCGAGCAGGTGCGCGGCCAGCCGGTCGATGCCCGCTCCGACCTGTACTCGGCCGCCGTCGTGTTCCACCTCGCCCTGACTGGCCGACACTACCTCCCCATCGCGGGCAAGGGCGACTTTGAGGTGCGCCGCATGATCGTGGAGGACGACCCGGTCCTGCAAGTGCGGGGCCGCCCGGCTTGGGTGGCCACGCTGCTCGCCCGTGCCCTCTCCAAGGACCCCAGCGAGCGTTTTGCCGACGCTGACGCCATGCGGGCCGCCATCGGGACGGCGGCCGCGGCGGCAGAGCCCGAAAGCCAGTGGGTTCCACGCGGCTCAGTCGAGAGCCTTCAACTCGGGGTCGAAAGCCAGCCGACGACGCGCATCCGCTGACCGGAAAGCTCCGGGCGGGCAGAATGGGCTCGGCCGGCGGGGTGCCGGGCCGGCACTGGCCCGCACTAGCCGGCTTACGCCGGGTGGCAGAACGCGATCTTGCCGTTCAGGCGCGCGACCTTCACCTTGATGGTCTGGCCGATACCGACGTTGGGCACGAAGAACGTGAAGCCCTCGTACTGCGCCAAGCCGTCGCCGCGCTGGCCCTTGCTCTTGATCGTCACCGTGTACTCGCCGCCCTCCTTGACCAAGGCCTCCGGCCGGCGTGCCTTGCGGGTCTTGATCGGCTGGTGGGCACCACAGGCCTCACACTTGAGAAGCTGCACGCGGCCATCCTTCTCCAGGTGGGTGTCAGGAGCGCCGCACTCGCTGCACTGAACGTACGTTCCGACGTAATCGTCCAGGCGGTTGGCCAGGTTGGCCTCGCTGACGCGGCCCGTGAAGACCATGCGGTCGCCGTCGACGGCGCCGCTCGTACCCAGTTGGCTGACCAGGAACTTGGTGACGTGGTCCTCGGGGCGGCGCATGGCCGTGAGGATGTCACGGAAGTTGCGCAGGATCGTCATGCGACCCTCAATGATCAGGTCCGGCTCGGGCAGCGCCCAGCGTTCCTTGTTGCCCACGTTCTCCGGTAGGGCGCCACGCGCCTTCTGCAACAGGTGCAGGTAGTCGTCTTGCGATTGGGTCATGGTTCCCGCGACGGGGGCAACTGGTATAAAAGAGGGGGGAGCAGGGGCCTGGACCGCGCGGTCCTGCGGCGGCCGGCCAAGGGCCCAGAAATCGGGGCCCCCGCCCGGCTACGCCGCCACGACCGCTTCAGCCTCGATCTCGACGCCCTTGTGGCGCAGCGCCGCCTCGACGAGGCCCCGAAAGAGCGGCCCCGGTGCTTCGGGCCGGCTGTTGAACTCGGGGTGGAACTGGCCACCGATGAAGAACGGGTGGCCACCCTCGCCGGTGCGGGGCAGTTCCATGATCTCCATGATGGGCCGATCCGACATGCGACCGCTGAACACCAGGCCCGCCTCCTCCAGGCGCCCGATGTAGTCGGGGTTCATCTCGTACCGGTGGCGGTGGCGCTCCGCGATCGTCCCGGCACCGTACAACTCGCGAGCCAGCGTGTTCTCCGCCAGCGCGCACTCGTACGAACCGAGGCGCATGGTGCCACCCAGGTCCTGGATCTCATACTGCTCCGGCAGGATGCAGATGACCGGGTGCTCCGTGTTGCGGTCCATCTCGGTCGAGTTCGCCGCCGCCAGTTTGCACACGTTGCGCGCGTACTCGATGATGGCGAGCTGGAAGCCGAGGCAGATGCCCAGAAACGGCGTGCCGCTCTCGCGGGCGTGCCGGACGGCGACGATCTTGCCCTCCGTGCCGCGCATGCCGAAGCCGGGCCCCACGAGGATGCCGTCGGCGTTGTGAACCGTGTCCCAGGCCGCCGCCTGGTTCGCCTCCAGGTCCTCGCCCTCGACGAAGTCGATGTGCACGCGCGTGTTGAGCGCGGCGCCAGCGTGGCCCAAGGCCTCGTTGATGCTCAGGTAGCTGTCCGCCAGGTCCGTGTACTTGCCCACAAACGCGATGCGCACCTCGTAGCGGGGCTCCAAGATGCGGTCGACGAAGCGCTGCCAACCAGCCAGCTCCGGCTTGCGCGCCGGCAGGCCCAGGCGCTTGGCCACTTGGTCGCAGACGCCCTGCGCCTCCAGCACCAGGGGCACCTGGTAGATGCTCTTGGCGTCATGCGCGGAAACCACGGCGGACTCATCGACGTCGCAAAACAACGCCAGCTTCTCCCGCGTCGAATCGTCCAGGGGCCGCTCGGCGCGGCACACGATCATGTCCGGGTCGATGCCGACCGCCTTGAGGTCGCGAACCGTGTGCTGCGTCGGCTTGGTCTTCTGCTCACCCACGGCGCCCATCACGGGGACCAAGCTGCAGTGAATGAACATGCAGTTCTCGTCGCCCACGTCGCGGTGCAATTGCCGCACGGCCTCAAGAAACGGCGCCGATTCGATGTCGCCCACGGTGCCGCCGACCTCCACCAGGCAGATATCGGCCCCAGAGTCGTCGCCCACGCGGCGGATCCAGTCACGGATTTCGTTGGTCACGTGGGGAACGATCTGAACCGTCTTGCCGAGATAGTCGCCGCGGCGCTCCTTCTCGATCACGTTGCGGTACACCTTGCCGGTCGTGATGTTGTTGTCACGCGCCAGGTGCAGATCCAGGAAACGCTCGTAGTTACCGAGATCCAGGTC
>JBFJYU010000159.1:0-7597 GCA_041622435.1 Thermoplasmatota archaeon
ACCGCACCATGCTTGGAACATGGCCCATGCACATTTAATGGCCGTAGAACGACCGTTGGCGATAGGTTGGATACTGTACGTAATTACTATGTATCAAACGCTGCCAAACGTTGCTTCCATCGGAAGACAGCACCCCACGTTTCCCTACGGAGGGACAACCTGGGTCCCAGGCCGGCTTGCCTTGCCTGCGTCTACCTCCGCTCACACCGCGTACAAGGACTAAACGCCGGATGCTCCGTATTCGCAATCCGCTGGCCGCCGCCAACCATCGACAACACATCCGTCCCCGGCTCCCGGGTCCGGTACCGCAACCCCTCAACTGGCCGGCCACCCAGCAAGTGCTCCTGGCAAGTGCGTTCAGCCGCCGGCAGGCCGACGTGGCAGGTCCAGGCGCCGTCGGGATCGACGACCATCATGGAGCCGTGGCCGCATTGGCCGAGGCAGCCGCTTTGGTTGTGTCGCCCCCGCGCACCCCATAGGTCGCCCCCCTCCTCACACCCTGCATCTCGAGAAAACCCGAGTCAACAAGCATCCGCAAGTCCTGCTGCAAAGTCCTCCGATTCACATGTGGAAACGCGGCGTGGATGTCTCCGAAGGCGACGCGGCGGCCGTTTTGGCAGACGCGCAGGAGCCAGGCGGCGACTTGGGCCTGGCGGGGATTGAGGGCCGCGCCTTGTTGGAGGGCGAGGCGGGCGACGGCGTCGGCGTAGGCGGTTTCGAAGACGTTGCTCGCGTAGCCCAGCCAGGGTGTGAGGTCGCCGGGTTCCCTCTGGGCTTGCCTGAGGGCGTCGTAGTAGTCCTGGCGGTCCCGGTTGATGGCATAGTCGACCAGCGCGTGGCGGACGCCAGCGTACCCGGCCTGGTGGAGCATGAGCGTCATGAGGGCGCGGCCGAGGCGGCCGTTGCCGTCAAGGAAGGGGTGGATGGCTTCGAATTCGACGTGGAACAGCCACACCTTGATGAGTGGGGGGTCGGGCGCCTGATGGTACCAGTCGAGCGCGGACTGGAGTTCGCTCGCGGCGCGCTCGGGGGCGGTGGGGACGTAGAAGACGGTGCCGTCGCGGCGGCCGATGTAATTGGGGCGGTCCTTGATTCGGCCAAGTCCGCGTTTGGGCGTCATGACTCCTTCGAAGAGGTCGCGGTGCATGTCGGCGACCTCGGCCACTTGGCGTGGGGCCGGGCGTTCGTCGAGTTTCTCCATGAAGGTGGTCCAGTTGAGCAGTTCGCGCGCGTCGGGGGTGCGCATGGCTTCGGGCGTGGGGCCGCGGGCGAGGACGCTTTGGACTTCTTCGAGGCTGAGGGGGTTGCCCTCCATGCTGGCGGTACCGTAGGCGTTGTAGGAGAGGGCGTCGCGCAGGACGGCGCGATCGGTGGTTGCGTAGAGCAGGCCGACGTCGTGGTCCAGCCGTTCGATGCGGCGGAGGCGCTCGCCGACGTCCCGACTTGCCGTGTAGTGGGGCGTGAAGGCGTCGGACGGGCTCCGGACGACGGGGCTTTGCACATCCACCGAGACTTCACTATGTGCAAAGGCTACTAGAGATTTGTGCAAAGTGGCTGTGCAAAGACCGGGCAGGCGCCCCAACGCCACCGCGGCCAGCAGCCCCTTTGGGCGCCAGCCCCACGACCATCAGCACCGCGCACAAGGCGAGAAAGCCGGATGTTCCCGATTCACGATCCGCTCCCCCGCGTTGGCCATCGGCAAAACATTCGTCCCCGCCTGCTTCGTACGAAACCGCAACTCCTCAACGGGCTCGCCGCCCAGGAAATGCTCTTCCCAAATCCGCTCGGCAGCCGGCAGGTCCAGGTGGCTGTACCAGATGCCTTCGGGGTAGACGACCATCATGGGACCGTGGCCGCATTGGCCGAGGCAGCCGCTTTGGTTGATGCGCATTTCCTGTTTGAGGCCAGCCGCCTTGAGCTTGGCCTTGAGGAACTTGCGGATCTCGACGGCGGGGCCGTCCAGCGTGCAAGCTGAGTCGCTGACGCAGACGAAGGCGTGCAGGACGAAGCGGCGGCCCTCGCCGGTTGGTTCCTCCACGGGCCCGGGTTGGGCGACGGTCTCTTCCACGGGTCGGCGACTTGGTGGGGCGACCTTAAGCCGAGCGGCGGCGCGCGCGTGGCCGCCAGACGGGGGTTCTTAAGGCGGGGCCCTGGGTGGCGCGGCCGTGGCGCACCTTGACGTCGGCGAGGCCCTGATCTGGGCGGGTACCATTGCGTTCACGGTGGCCCTGATTCCGCAACTGGTGCGGACGATCAAGCTTGGCCGCGCCGACGACTTGTCGATCACGTTTGTCGCGTTGATCCTGTTTGCTTCGGCGTGCACCATGGTGTACTGGCTGTGGCACCGACACTGGATCGAGTCGGCCGGCTTCGTCGCGAACCTGTTGGTGTGGTCGATCGTCTTGTGGTACCGCCTCTTCCCCCGCCCGGGCGCGCCGGGCCATGAGCTCCCGTAGGGGCCCCCACAGCCCCGACCACCCGACTTCCAAAGACCCGCCGAGGATCCTCCATCTCCCCGGGGTGTCGCGTAGCGGCACCCCGGGCGTGGGGCGCGTGCACGCCGCCCAGCCGCGGCTACCCACATGTAGAACCCGCAACGAGGCAAAGCCATCTCCCCGGGGTGGCGCGCAGCGGCACCCCGGGCGTGGGGCAGATGGACCTTGCCTAGAGGTCCGACGGATTCAAGGACAGACCCCCTCTGCGGCGGCCCATGGAAGGCCAACCCCTGCCCGCGTTCGCGATGAAGGACCAGGACGGCAACGAGGTCACGAATGAGTCCCTGGCGGGCAGCGCGTACGTGCTGTACTTCTACCCGAAGGACGACACCCCCGGATGCACCAAGGAAGCCTGCGGCATCCGCGACGCCTGGGCCGACTTCGGATCCGCCGGCCTGAAGGTATTCGGCGTCAGCAAGGACGACGAGGCCAGCCACAAGAAATTCATCGACAAGTACAGTCTGCCGTTCCCGCTGCTGATTGCCGACGAGCCGACACTGGAGGCGCTGGGCGTGTGGAAGGAGAAGAACCTGTACGGCCGCAAGTACATGGGCATCAACCGCGAGACGTTCCTCGTCGGCGCCGACGGCGCGGTCCTGAAGCACTACAAAAAGGTCAAGCCCGCCGAGCACGCCGAGCAACTGCTGGCCGACTTCAAGGAACTGGCTGCGTGAGTGACGACGTTCGCATCGAGGAGCTGCCCGAGCGGCGCGTCGCGGTCGTCCAGCACCATGGCCCGCTGGAAACCGTCGACGACACCCGGCGACCCCTCTACCAGCACCTCATCCTGCAGGAACTCATCGGCGGCCCCAGCGCCATCCGGTTCCCGCACGGCCCCCACGTTGAGGAGGGCCACCGCATCGACCTGCTCGTCGGCACCCCCAGCCACTTCGAGGGCGACGAGGTCGCCAACGTCGAGGTGCTGGATGCCGGCTGGTACGCGGTTCTGGACTACGAGGGCCCGGTTGGCGGCCTGGCGGCGGCGCGCCAGGAGCTGCTCGACTGGATCGAGCGTGAGGGATACCGACCCATCGGCGCGCTGTTGCAGGTTCACCTGATGGATGAGATCGACGGCGAGATCGAGCAGCAACTCCAAGTGCCCGTCGAGCCCGCGCAGGGCTAACTGGCTCCATGGGGCAAGGCTAAGACCCTGCCTCCAGGTTCCACAAGCGTGCTCCGGCCTGGGGAACTTGCTCCTGACTTCGTCCTGAAGGACGCCGACGGCCGGGATGTCCGGTTGTCGAGCCTGAGCGGGCGCCCCATCATCTTGTACTTTTATCCCCGCGACAACGGCGTCGTGTGCACGCTGGAGGCTCGCAGCTTTCGCGACCAGTACGAGGAGATCGCCCGCCGCGGAGCCGTGGTCGTCGGAGTCAGCCTGGACAGCGCCGAATCGCACAGCGCGTTTAGGGACCAGCACCAGTTGCCGTTCTACCTGCTCTCTGACGTGGACGGCCACGTGCACGACTTGTACGAGGCGTGGCGCACCAGCATGCTGGGCCGCAAGCACTTCGCCGTCAAGCGCTGCACGTACTTCCTCGACGAGGACGGCGTGATCGTCAAGGCGTACCGCGTCGTCAACCCGGCCATGCACGCCCGCCAGATCGTGAAGGACCTGGACCGGCTGCAGGCGCAGCGCTCCTGGGGCCAGGGGGATGACGACGGCGACCTGCGGGCGCGCGTCGTGCGCCGCCCGAGCCTGCCGAAGCTGCGCGGCAAAACGTAGCCGGACTGGCCGGCGGGGAAAGGAAGAGGCCTCGTCTCCAGGCTAGGCGACGCGGATGATGCCTGTCATGCCGCTCGCCCGGTGGGGCTTGCAGGAGTACGCGAAGTCTCCGGCCTCGTCGAACATGAAGTCGAACTCTTCGCCCTCGTCGAGCAGCGCGGACTCCCACAAGCCGTCGTCGGCGCGGGTGTCGTGCAGGCCGCCGCCCTCGTGCACCCAGACAACCGTGGCGCCCAGGGGCACCTCGGCCTTCTCGGGAACGAACCGGAGCGCGGAGGTCATGCGGATCACGTAACGGCCCTCGTCGTCCTGGTCGGGCGTGACGAAGTCGTCAGACGGGCCGGAGCCGGTGCACCCGGCCAGGGTGATCGCGGTGAGGACCAGCGTGGCTAGCAGCATCCCACGGGGTTGCATGAGCCCCGCTGGCAGCGATGCTATTTCGGCCTTGCGCACGCGGGAGTGACTCTGCACGAGCCGCGGGGTCACGGATCAAAGGCGATCAGCGTCGACACGACGTCCTTGGCGCCGGGCGGGCCCGGGTAGTTCTGCGACTGGCCCGCGTTGTTGCGGCCTTCGCAGTGGGTGGTGGCGTCGCTCTTGAGCACGCAGGTCATCCAGCGAGTGACCTCGATGGCCACGGCGTCGCCGCCCGTGTACTGCATGAGGCTGCCGTACTCGTTGCGGCCGAAGCAGTGGGTGTTGCCGGCGCTGGTGAGGACGCAGGAGTGGACGATCCCGACCCCCACGGCCACCGCGTCGCCGCCCGTGTAGCCGGCGGACTGGCCGACATCGTTGCGGCCCCAGCAGTGGGCGTTGCCATTGGACAGCAATGCGCACGAGTGGTCAAGGCCGTTCTCGACGCCGACGGCGTCGCCGCCGGTGTAGCCGGCGGATTGGCCCCAGTTGTTGAGGCCCCAGCAAGCGACGTTGCCGCTGGTCGTGACGGCACAGGTGTGGTAGAAGCCAACGTCCACGTCGACGGCGTCGCCGCCGAGGTAGTCAGCGTCCTGCCCGAAGTCGTCGTCGCCCCAGCAGATCACGTCGCCGCCAGTGGTGCGGGCGCAGGAATGCTGTCGGAACGCCGCCACTTGCACGGCGTCGCCGCCCGAGTAGCCCGCCGACTGGCCGTGGAACTTCTCGCCGTAGCAACCCACGTTGCCGGCGGTGTTGAGATAGCAGAGGTAGGTCCAGCCGGTTTCCATGCTGACCACGTCGCCGCCGAGGTAGTCTTCGGGTTCGCCGAAGGTGTTGGCGTCGCCGTAGCAGTCGATGTTTTGGTTGGACAGGAGCACGCAGGTGCGCTCGTAACTGGTGGACACCTGCAGGACAGCCAGGTCGCTGCCTTCCGTACATACGGCCAGGCCGTCGGTGGGGAGCGCCTCGATGTGCCCGGTCGAGAAGCAGTTGCGGTGGGACAGGTCGCGCGTGTCCGCCGGCGGCCGGATGATCTGCGATTGGCTTGGCAGGGATACGGCCACGAAGAGGACAACCACGGCGACGACGAGAACACGCTGCAAGGATACCACCGCCCCGGAACCACGTGGCCGGGCGATAAGGGTTGTGCGGAGCTCCGCCTACGGCACGGGGGCCCCGGCCGGCCCGCGCCATGCCTGCGGGCGCAGCCATCATCAACGGGCGCCGCCGTGCGAACCGCTATCCGCCCCCGCCGAGCGCGGCGCGCGGCGGGAGGCCCCGCGTGACCACAACCGTCCCCAACGACCTGCCGATCCATGACAATCACTTCCACTGCAAGCCGGACGGGTGGAAGGGCTTGGACGCCGTGCGGGAGTTCATGGCGGCCGGCGGCACCAGCATTGCCCACGTGCGTCTGCCCAGCTATCCGACGACCGTGGAGGCGTTCGAGCAGACGTGCCTGGACCACGTGGCCTTCGGCGACGAAATCCGCCGCCAGACCGGCTGCAAGGTCTACACCGTCCTCGGCCCGTACCCGCTGGAGCCGCTGAAGCTGGCCGAAAGCGCCGGTTGGGACGCGGCGGAGGCGTTCGGGCGCGGCTGTTATGACGTGGCGGCGCGGCTGTGCGACGAGCAGCAAGCGGTGTGCATCGGCGAGGTCGGGCGCCCCCACTTTGAAGTCGACAGCGAGGCCTGGGATCGCTCCAACGCCCTGCTGGAGTACGGCATGGGCAAAGCCCGTGACGCCGGTGTGCCCATCCTGCTACACACCGAACACACGGAGCCCGCGACCATGCTGGAATTCGGCGAGATGGCCGACCGCGCCGGCCTGCCCCGAGAACGGGTCATCAAGCACTACTGCGGCCCCCTGGTCGCCGAGGGAGAGCACCACGGCGTGTTCCCCAGCATCATCGCCGGCCGCTCAAACATCCGCAAGGCCCTAGCCAAGCAGAGCACGCGCTTCATGCTGGAGACCGACTACATCGACGAGCCGACGCGCCCCAACGTGGTCATGCCCTGCGACACCGTCCCCAAGCGGGTCAAGGGCCTCCTGCAAAACGGCGACCTCACCGAGGAGGCCGCCTGGGCCATCGGCCACGAGTGGCCCGAGCGGTTCTACGGCAGCCGCTGATCGCCCCGCGGCGCCGGGGCCGCCCCCGTGCGACCCGATCCGGGCCCCCGAGCCCCATCACCGCTCCGGCGCTTGGGGGCCAGACGGTGATGCCACACAGTCGGGACATCCAGGTCACGGGACCGAACCGACACTCCCCCGAAGACCTGCAAAACGACGCTGAAGCGCGGTTGCTGGAGCCGCAGGCGCTCAAGGGCCGCGACCAGTTCACGCGCCGACAACCGCAGGTCCACCTGCTCGCCCGGGCGCAGATCCCGTGGCAGATTCAGGATGGTGCCCAGGCCAGAGACAGAAACCGAGCGCCCATCACTGGCGAGAAACACATCCTCGACCGCCGTCAGCCGCCCTCCGGCGTTGACCGCACGCAAGTGCAACCCGCCGCGCTCCAGGCCGTTGCCCGTATCAACGACCAGCGCCACGCGCCCGGCTGGAGGGCCGCGGCGCAGGACCATGATGGCGACAAGCAACACGAAAACGAGGACGCCGACCGTGAAGAAGGCCTGGAACGCGTTGTCGGGCAAGGCCACAGGGCCGGCACACGGTGGTTTGCTAAAACCGCAGGGGCCGGAGCACCCGGCCGGAACAGGGGTTTGCCTGCCCTGGGGGTTCCGCGGCCCCCCTGGGGGCTCCGCCCCGTTGGGTCTCCCCCGAGCTAGGCCGATCTGCCGCGCAGACCGACCGGGCGCAACCCACCGCTGAACTGGGAATAAAACGGACCGGCACCCCTGGGGGCTCCGCCCCCGACGGGACTCCCCCGAGCTAGGGCCGATCTGCCGCGCAGACCGACCGGGCGCAACCCACCGCTGAACTGGGAATAAAACGGACCGGCAC
>JBFJYU010000160.1:0-7591 GCA_041622435.1 Thermoplasmatota archaeon
AGGCCGTTAGACTTCCACAGTTGCCGGCGGTCCTGGCCTACGCGAAGTTCAGTTTGACGCATACCACCCCACCATAAACACTATAGCGGCCATGGTGGCATATAATGCTTGATGACGAAGACGACGATTCAAGTGGACGACAGGACGCGGGATAGGATTCGAGCGCATGGATTGGCCGGCATGACCTATGACGACATCATCAACCGAATTCTCGATGCCCTAGATCGGGACGCGTTCTTGGCGGCAGAGCGTGACAAAATTCTTCACCCTGAGAAGTACAGTTGGACCAACCTGGATGACCTGTGAAGCTGGTGCTTGAGGACGAGAACGCGGCGGCGTTTTTCCGTGCCTTGGCGCCGCGGCCTCGCAAGGCGCTGCGAACAGCGTTGGAGAACTTGCGCGATGACCCTACCGGCCGGAAGCATTCGTTGGATGTGAAGGAGCTTGAGGGGGACCACGCGCAGCTCGCCACCACGTCGGCGTGCTCAAACAGGCCAATCTCATCATGGAGAAATCGCACAACCAGACCCTGCGATACTTTGAGAATCACGGGAAATTCGAGGATTCCTGGAATTCGGTCGTATTGCTGCGGGAGCCTGAGCTTGCTGCATTGCACAAGTGGTTGCTGCGTCACGACGGATCCACGCAGAAAGACATCCTCGCCTGGGCAGAAAGCGAAGGCTGGAGCCGTAGCACGGCACAACACCGACTCAAGCGGCTGCAAGCCGAGGGGCTGGTATCAATGCGCCCGATGGGTCGATGGAAATGCTACACCGCGCAAAGGCGGGCACCCGTTCCAAGCTAATCTCGGGCGGATAACAAATCGCTCCAGCCGGCCCGCCTTCGGCGGCCGGCTGACCTCGAACCGTTAGGCACCCTCCCTTCGTTCGAGATGCGGCCCGTGTTCCGGGGCTGTGCGCCAATCATGACTCGCGGTGGCATGCCTACGCAAACCGGCCGACGGGCTGGGTGGCTTCCAGCGACTCGCCAGCTAGGCGCAGTTGGCTGATGCTGTGCGCAATGAACCAAATGAACGTGAGCGGCATCAGGGCGAACAAGGGGCCGACGGGCAATGCGAATCCCACAAAGAGGACGCCCGCACCGAAAGCGCCGATGGATCCCAGTAGGCCGAAGGCGCCGGCAATTCGCATGCCGCGCCCGGCCCTCGGCAGGGTACTCGCGATCCATTGTGCGACACCGATGGCGTAGGCGCCCAAGCCCAAGGCGCTGAAGCCGCGTTCAAAGTAATACGCGGTTTCCCACAAGGACGTGGGGCCGTTTTCGGACACGGATGGGGCCAACGCTGAGCCGACTGCGCCGTCGACAAGGAATGCGAGAGCGGTCACGAGGCCGCCGCCAACGACGAAGGCCTGCCCGCTGGCGGCGAAACCCCTTGCGTGGGGCAATCGCAGCAGCGCGGCGGCGGCGAATGTCAGGAACCCGGCGGCTCCAATCAGGTGCATCGTGAACCATGTGTCGCCATGGCGTGCCATCTCATGGACGTCCGGCCCGCGTGGGTGCCACGCAGATAGCGAGATCGCGGCTAGGGCTCCGATGATCAAGAGGACATTCGACGTTCGGTTGCTGGCGTGCGGCGCAGTTGCGGGGCGCATGAAGAAAGCCACATCGTGGTCGGTCCTTAGGACCGCGCCCCGCCGGGCCCGGCATATGCGAAGGATAATGCCCTGCGTGTCGCATGTGCCGTCCGAGCTTCGGGCCAATGGACATCACCGATGCAGAGATTCTGCGCCTCTTGAGCGCTCCAGCGGGATTCAATTGGAATCCGCGGGAATCCATGCGAGCAGTGGCCAAGCAATTGGGCATCGACGAAGATACTGTGCGTGCTCGAATCAATCGGATGCGCGAATCGGGATTCATGCGGGAATGGTACATCGTGGTCAACCCATCGGTTTTCGGCTACGGTATGGCGCGCATCCAGACAGGCCGTTTTCCAGAAACCAACAAGCGGCAAGCGCTGGCGCAACTATCTCTCATGGATGGCGTGCAATGGATCTTTGACCTGTTCGAAGGCGGCTTTGGCATCGTCCTCTATTATGCGAATGCAGCCGAGTTGGAGCGACGCCGCGCACTGGTAGGTCGCATCACCGACACCGACCCAATTTCCTGGGAGGTCCCGATGCCGCCTGCGACGGCGAATTTGGACCCTACCGACTGGACGCTGATCGCCGAAATGTTCCATGAGCCCCGGGCCAGAATGGCGGACCTGGCCCGCGCAGCGCAATGTTCCGTGAAGACGGTCAGACGTAGGCTGGATACCCTTGAAGCCGGTAAGGTCGCGTTCGTCAGTGGCACCGTAGATTACGGCCGCATGGATGTCGGTGCGGTCGGAGAAATCCGCGTCCATCCGCATCCTGGCCGCCCCTCGCCCGAGTTGCAGGAATCAGTGCTGGCAATTGCAGGGTCCGTCTGGACCAACGTGGATGGCCCATTCATGCAGACGACGATCTGGCGGCCTACCGTGACCGCCTTGGTGGAGGTTCGCGAGCAACTGCAGGAGCACCCCGATGCAGAAAGCGCGACGATGGATGTTGTCGTGGGCCGTTTCACGGTAGGCAATTGGCTCGAGGAGAAAATTGGGTCGGCGCTAGGCGAGGCAACTGCTGCGAGACAGTCCGTTTGACACATTACCCGGTGACGGCGTCCAACGACGGTTGGAACGCTCTGCATTGTGATGTCAAGCGCTAGTGCACATGTGTGCCACAATTAATCCGGTGGATGGCCAGCGCCCCGCCACGGCAGGACACCTAACAAATCGCTCCAGCCGACCCGCCTTCGGCGGCCGGCTTACCTCGAACCGTTGGTCCCCGTGGATGCCTTGTGCCTCGACGTATCGTTGGCGCGCCGCACGATCTGTCGTCAAACTCTCACCCTCGCTCCGCCGGGCTCGTCGTCCTCGTCTTCGTCGTCCCATTCTTCGTCCCATTCGCCTGGCGGCGGTGGTTCGTCGCCGAAGCGGAGGCCGACTTCGATTTCGCGCAGGTCGAAGGCTTCCTCGAGTTTGCTGATGAGGTCAATGACGGCGTCGGCGTAGGCGTCGCGGTCGCGGTTGACGAGGGGTGCGTCGGGGTCGTTGGGGAGGAATTCGGGGGCGTAGATGCTGACGAGGTGGGGGATTCCGGGGGCCCATTGGATGAGTTCGCCGCGTTGGCCGCCGCGGCTGTGGCCTTCGTCGTCGAGTTGGGTGAGGTATTCGTAGAGGGGGTGGGCGAGGAGGACGTCTTCGAGGTCGGGGCAGGTGACGTGGCGGCTGAGCCAGTCGCGCACGATGTCTTCGGGGGCCAGCCAGCCTTCGTCGTCGGGGCAGTTGACGATGAGGAGTCGTTCGTCTTCGCTGGCGGCGAGGGATTCCTTTGGGAAGCCGGCTTCGGGGATGATGTGGCAGACGCTGCCGCCGCCTTCGAAGAGGAAGGGCAGTTCGTCTTCGTCGAAGAACGGGATGGCTGACAGCAATTGGATGGGGCCGCACCCTTGGCATGTGGGGTTGCGCAGGACTTCGGCCACGGCGCGCCAGTCCCCCATGGGTTCCCGGGGGGCGGGTTCCGCGAGGGCTTCGGCCTTGGCGCCGGCGTTGCCGGCGGCGTTGCCGCTGGCCTTGCCTCCGCCCGCCGACGCGTCGGGGGTCAGGAGTCCACCTCGGGGTCGGGCAGCGGCGGCTTGGTCGTGGGCGGGGCTGGCAGCGGCTGCTCGGGTAGCACGATCAGGTCCGGCGACGAGCCTTTGCGGGGGGGCAGGGCGGGGGGTAGCCCCAGGAGAGAGCGGCCGTTGGCGGTGGCCATGCGGAGCAGTTGGGTCATGGGGAGGCGGGGGTACCAGGCGTGGATTTGGCCGAGTTCGGCGAGCAGGTTGCCGTCGGCGAGCATGCCGTTGTCGGTGCCTACGGCCACGCGTACCCCCTCGTCGATCATGACTGGAATTGGGGGCTTCAGGTCAAAGAAGCGGTTGCTGCGAGGGCATACGACCACAGGGACCTTCTCCCCGGCCAGTTGCTCGAAGTCGGACCGGGTGCCCTGTACCATGTGGACGACGAACGTTGGTTCCAGGCTGAGGACGAGGTCGATGTCGTCGCGGCGGTCTTCGCTGACGTGGATGGCGAACGGTTTGCGGGCGCGGTGGCACGTTTCGGCCCACGCCTCTAGGTCGGCGGGGTCCGCGAAGTCCCGCACACCGCTCAGGCCCACGCCGTCGGCCGCCGCCAGCACGGCCCGTGCCTCGTCGTCGTCGAACGTGTTGGTGGCGGGGCGCCCCAGGACCACGGGTGTGGCACCCAGTTCGGGCGCCAGGTTCTTCAGGAATGAGGCGCCGGCGGGGCCGCCCTCGCGGAAGTCGATGAAGTGGCTGGTTCCAATGGCGGCCATCTCGTCGGTATAGGACAGGATTCCGTCGGCCATCGCGTCCGGGCTGGCTGCGGCGAGTTGCTGGTGCTTCCAGCCGCCCGGCCCGACCAGTTCGGCCACCGTGGCGCCAGCGGGCCGGGCTTCGCGCAAGAACGCGTCAGCCACGTGGGTGTGCGCGTTGACGGGCGAGGGCACGATCCAGCCCTTCGCGTCGGGCCGGCGGGGTGGTTCGCCCTCATCCCAGTCGACGACGCGGCCGCCCTCCAGTTCCAGCCAACCCTCGGGGTCATGGTCGTCCAGCAGCAGACGACCGGCAACGAGGGGGGGCACGCTGCCGGCACGGTGGTTGATGTGTAAGGCTTGCGCGGCCGGCGTCGCCGGGCAAGCCCCGGCCCCCCGCTGCCGGCGGCTGAGGGCGCCGGAAGCCGATGGGACTTCGATGCGGCTTTGACCATGGCCCAGGATGCGCCGGCGTGGCCAGAAAGCACGTCCTTGCCATCGACGCGGGAACGACCGGCATCACGTGCCTCGTCCTTGACGAGCACTTGCGCGTCGCCGGCCGCGCGTACCATGAGATCGCCCAGCACTACCCGCATCCCGGCTGGGTCGAGCACGATGCGGCGGAGATCTGGACGACGACGCTCGCCGTCGCCAAGCGCGCATTGCGCGACGCCCGCCTGGAGCCCGACCGGTTGCGGGCCGTGGGCATCACGAACCAGCGCGAAACCACGGTCCTCTGGGACCGCACGACGGGAGAACCGATCCACAACGCTCTCGTGTGGCAGGACCGCCGCACGGCGCCCCGCTGCGCCGAACTGCGCGGGCAGGACCGCCAGGAGGACGTGCGCCACCGCACCGGTCTGGTGCTGGACCCCTACTTTAGCGCCACCAAGCTGGAATGGCTTCTCCAGAACGTCGACGGCGCGGCGGCGCGCGCGGCGGCGGGGGAACTGGCCTTCGGCACGATTGACACTTGGATCACGTGGAAACTCACGGGCGCTTCGGCGCACGTTACCGACCCCAGCAACGCCAGCCGCACCCTGTTGTGGAACATCCGCACCGGCGAGTGGGATGCGGACCTGCTGGAGACCTTCGGCGTGCCGGAAGCGGTCCTGCCCGAGGTGCAGCCGAGCGCGTACGTGTACGGCGAGGCGGAGCTCGGCGGAGGCGTCCCGGTGGCTGGCATCGCGGGCGACCAGCAGGCGGCCCTGTTTGGTCAGCGCTGCACCCGCCCAGGCGAGGCCAAGAACACGTACGGCACCGGGTGTTTCCTGCTTCAGCACACGGGCGGCGAGGCGGTCGAGAGCCGCCACGGGCTGCTGACAACCCGCGCGGCCAGCGTCGACAACAGCCCCCAGTTCGCATTGGAGGGCGCCGTTTTCGTCGGCGGCGCCGCCATCCAGTGGCTGCGCGACGGCATCCAGATGATCGAACGCGCCCCCGAGGCCGACGAACTGGCGTCCCAAGTGAACAGCAGCGATGGCGTCGTCTTCGTGCCGGCGTTCACGGGATTGGGCGCCCCCCACTGGGACCCCGACGCGCGCGGCGCCCTGCTGGGCCTGACCCGTGGCACCGACCGCCGCCACATCGCCCGCGCGGCGCTCGAAGGCATCGCGTTCCAGAGCCACGAGGTGCTGGAGGCCATGGAGAAGGACTCCGGCGCGCCGCTGCCGTCGCTACGCGTGGACGGTGGCGCCACCAACAGCAAGCCCCTGCTGCAATTCCAGGCGGACTTGCTGCAACGCCCGGTCGTGCGGCCGAGTAACATCGAAACCACCGCCATGGGCGCCGCGATGCTCGGCGGCATCGGCGTCGGCTTGTGGAGCGTGGATGACCTGCGCGCCGGTGAACGCGAGGACGCCACGGTGGTCGAGCCGTCGATGGCCGCCAGCGAAGTTGAGTCCCGCCTGGCCACGTGGCGCAAGGCGGTGGCGGCTGTGCGGTCGTTCAAGCCGTAGCAGCCAAAGCGGCAACCAGACTCACGCCGCGGCCGGCGCGGCGAACTCGTCCTCGCGCTCGGCGCGGCGCAACAACTCCAGGGTCGCCACCCCCAGCAGCGGACCGATCACGTAGAAACCGCCGCCAGCCAGAGCCGCGACCGCGCCGACCACGCCGGCCCACGGCCGACTCAGATGGAAGCACTCCCGCGCACCCCAGCAGCAGGCGATGCCGCAAGCGACGCCCCATGTGCCAGCCACGGCCGGCCACGCGCCAAACAGGAGTGGCTCGAAGCGGCCGGCGAAAACCAGGGCGGCTTGCAGCAGCGTGATCACCCCGGCCACGAGCAGCAGCGCGCTGGCGGCGAACGCCTTGTCGGGCCAATCCTTGGCCTCGAAGCGCCGGTCGTCGTGGGCCATCTCCTCGCCCTCCCGCCAGCCCTTGACGACGAACCCGAGCGCCAGGACGGCGAGCAGCGGAACGGCGCCGTAGATGGCGAGGCTGCCCACGCCGGTGATCGCGCCGACGACAACCCAAACGGCCGCTTGGTGACGAATCGCCAGGCCGCCCATGCCCGCCGTGGCAGCGCTCAGTGAACCTGAGAGCCACAGCGGGATGGTACCCAGAATCCCTGGAACCAACTCGCGGACCGTAGCCGTGGTGGCCTGGAGGCCGACAAACACGACGCCAGCGACGCCGGCCAGAATAAGCGTCAGGCCGGCGAACACGATTTTGTCTGGCCATTCGGGGTCATGCCCCTGCCGAACCATGCGGCTTGATGGCCTGCCGCGTGGAAATGCTTGTCCGTTGGCGCGGCGGCGCGGCCGGCGGTGCGCTACGCCGAAAAACCGGTGGCGCTACTCCGAGGGCGTGCTTCGCATGGCTACGAGGGCGGCTTCCAGTTCGTCGTCGCCGGAATCGCGCAGGTCGCGGTAAACATCGGCGTGGTCAGAGGACTCTGAGGGAGCAGCGGACATCCGTCATGCAAAAATCCCGGGGTATTTGGCCGTGGGGGTACGTGTCCTTTCTAGCCAGATCGAACTGGTTCGATGAAAACGAACCAGTGCGGCCCCGGCCACCGATTGATCAAAAGTGGTGTGGCTCGGGCAGCCGTGCGTGGGAGGAGCCACGGCCCCAAATGGGGGCCGCCGGGCGGGGGAAAGTGGGGGTGAAAATGGGAGTCTGGGCTCGCCTTTTGGGCCCGCGATCATCGTTGAAGCCTGCCCGGCTACGCCTTGGCAGCCTTCCGCGTCCCACGGGCCGAGCAAGTCGGCCCGCGATCATCGTTGAAGCCTGCC
>JBFJYU010000161.1:0-7584 GCA_041622435.1 Thermoplasmatota archaeon
GTCTACACGCAGCACGTCCTCGACCTCGACAACTGCCTGCTCGGGCCCGATCTCTGCGGCCCCGAGCGGATGGCGGGCGGCGCCGCAGCCGCCGACGTGGACGGCGACGGCTGGGTGGACCTCTACTTCCCGCCCGGCGGCGTGGGTTGGGGCGCCAAACTGTACCGCAACCTCGGCAACTGGAGCTTCGAGGACGCGACTGACGCCTGGGGCCTGGCGGCGGATGGCTTCGGAACCGGCGCCGCTTTTGGGGACGTGGACAACGACGGCGACCCGGACCTCTACGCCATCATCGACGCCTCGGGACACCTGTACGAAAACCGCAACGGATCGTTTCACTCCATTCCGGCGGCTGCCGGCGCCTCGCTGGAGGGAGCGTGCGGGGCGCGCCCCTGCCAGCCCAGCAGCGTCACCTGGCTCGACGTTGACCGCGACGCCGACCTGGACCTCTACGTGGTCAACAACCTCGACTGGCGGGAGCCTGGCCTCCACACCAGCGGCCAGGACTACGCATCGCTCATCTACTTCGCCGCCCGCCAGGAGTCGGTTCTGCTGCGCAACGACGGCGGGGCCTTTGTTGACGTCACCCGAGAGGCGGGGGTTCCCAACACGGGCAAGGGCCTTGGCGTGGTGGCGGCGGACATCAACGGCGACGGCTGGAGCGACCTCGCCACGGCCAACGACATCACCGAGAATGCCCTCTACATCAACGGCCGCGACGGCACGTTCTCCAACGAGGCACGCGCCCGCGGCGCCAACGAGGTCAAGACGGCCATGGGTATCGCCTCGGGCGATATCGACCGCGACGGCACCGCCGATCTGGTCGTGACCAACTTCAAGGGCCACAAGCTCAGCCTGCTGTTGCAGCAGCCCGGCGGCGCATTCCGGTACGCCACCGACACGCACGGCTTGGGGGCCTCGTGGCAAGGCACCGGCTGGGGCGTCGCGCTCGCCGATTTGGACCTCGACGGTTGGCTGGACATTACCCACGCCGTCGGCCGCCCGGTGCCTCTCGAGCCCCACCACAACGACTTGCACAACCTGGTCTTCCCGGACCTGCGCGAGGACGCACGCGACCAGTTCTTCCTCAACCTGGGCGGCGGCCGGTTCGCCGACGCAACGGCCAGCGCCGGCGACCTGGCTGGTCGATCCAACACGCGGGCCATTTTGCCCGTCGACCTCGACAACGACGGGGACGAGGACCTCGTTCGCGTCAACGTCAACGGCCAGGGAGCCGAATTGCTCGAAAACCGGGGCGCCAGGGGCCATTCCGTTCAACTCGTTTTGATCGGCACGGCGTCGAACCGCGACGGCGTGGGGGCGCTGGTCGAGGCCACCCTGCCGGACGGCGAATTGCTCGCCCGCGAGCGCCTCTCAAGCGCCGGATTCCAAACCGGATTGCCCCCCGTCATGACCATCGGCATCGGCGAATTTGAATCCGCCCGATTGACCATCCATTGGCCATCGGGAACGATCCAGGAAATCGGCGAAACCGAAGCGGGTCTGCACAAAATCGTTGAGCCATAGGGCAGACGGTGCACGGATTCCGCCGCCGTCGAAGGAACGCCCCGAGGCAGATTATCGAATCAGGCTCAGGCGGCCAACAAAAATCCCCATTTATCCTGTGAGCAATCGGCGCACGAGTCCGCTAAAACGGCAGTCAAGACAACTAAAACCGCCATGAGACGCCGATCCTAGCAACCATTCCAGGGAGCATCCATCGGGCTCTCTCGCGAAATCGTGTGCCGATCGACAATCTCCTCCGGATTGTCCACCGAATCGAATTGCAGGATTCCGCTTGGCCACAAGATTGCCAGCGAATATGTTCCGGACAATTCGTCGCCGAGTCCAAAATGCACGTCCGGCGCCAGCGCCACGCTCGGCGATCCCATTCCACCCGATTGGCGCAGCATCAGACTGTTGCCCGTTGTCAGCGTAACCTTGATGCCAAGGCCCGAGTCGACCGATTCCTTGCCCCGCAGCCGGAGGCTCAGGAAATGTCCCGCCGAGCCCCGGTTCCATTGGATCTCGCCGCCATCCTCCGTGAACGTGGCGAGGTCCACGCGGCCGTCGCGGTCCCAGTCGCCGATGGCGACGTGATCCCCCGGCGCGACGTCGTGGGCGGCCTTCCACGTGCCGTCACGGTTGGCCACGATGCGCGCCGACTCGCCGTCGCCGGCCACGAGGTCGACCCAGCCGTCGTTGTCGATGTCGATGGGCGCCACCCATGTGGCCCTGGTGGGCGAGAGGGGTTTGGGCGCCAGCCACCGACCGGTGTTCTCGAGCAGTTCGATGCCGTCGGGTCCTGCCGCGGCCAGGTCGACGCGCTGGTCGTTGTCGGCGTCGATCGGCGCCAGCGTTGCGGCCGTCTTGGTGCTGCCCGCCACGAGCTCGGCGGGGGCCAATCCCTGCCAGGTCCGATTGGCGTCGAGGCCGCGGTTGCGCAGCAGGTGGACGCCTTCGGCCGAGGCGATGGCCAGCTCCAGGAACAGGTCGTCGTCCTGGAGCAGGTAGGCAAAGGCGCGGGCCCCGGACGCGATGGTCGCCGGTGCCGCCAGTTCGGTTCCCGTGTTGCGGTGCAGGGCGACGGAGCCGTCCGCGTGGAGGAGTGTGATGTCGAGGCGCCCGTCGTTGTCGGCGTCGGCGAGCGCAACACTGGTCGCGTCGTCTCCCGCCAGCGGGATGGGGTGGCGGGGTTCGAAGCCGTCGCCGACGTTGCGGTAGATGCGCAAGGCCCCGGGGGTGAGCAGCAGCACATCTTCCTTGTCGTCTTCGTCGAGGTCGCCCACGGCGGCCGCGACGATTTCGCAGCGCGGGCACATCAGCGTGCCCAGCCGTTCGAAGCCGCCAGCCGCGCCGCCCGGGCCGGTGCCGACCATGACAATGGCCTGTCCGGGCCCCGCCAGGACGAGGTCGAGCCAGGGGTTGTCGTCGATGTAGCCCACCGCGAGGGCGGTGGCTCCCGGCAGGTTGGGCCCGGCCGAGAATCGGCCTTCGGGTGCCTGGTTGCAGCCCGTAAGCAGCAGCGCAAGAATGATCAGGAGAGCGACGGCGCGCACGGCGCCTGGCAGGGTCATCGGCTGGAAAGCCTTCGCGAAGTCAACGCGAGGGCGACGGCGACGGCCAGGAGGGCCATGGCCGCTCCGGCGCCGGGGGCGGGCGTCGGTTGCCTGGCGCGGGCGGCGTCGGCCGGGGCGAGGTCCGAGTCCTCGACGATCGTGAGTTCGGCGCCTCGCCGCCCGTCGAGATCGACGCTGGCGTGCTGGACGGCGCCGCCGGGCCACGTCACGGCGATCGTCGCCTGGGTCTGGGTGCCAAGGCCGACCACGACGCGGGGGTCGTGGCTGGCCCCGTACGACCCGCCGGACGCTTTGGTGTAGGTCTGCGCCAAGCCGTCGGGGGTGACAATGTCGATCCGGGCGCCGAAGGCGTCGCGGGCGTTGCCCGAGCCCACCAGATCGAGGCGGAGCCAGTGCCGATCAGCGGCGCCCGGGGCATCCATCAGGAGAAGCTTGGGGGAGCGGCGGCCATCCGGGTCCGGCAGGCTTGAGGCGTACAGGTCTAGGTCGCCGTCGTTGTCAACATCGGCGAAGGCGGCGGCGCGGTAGTTGGCGAAGTCCTCGATCAGCCACGGCCACGCCTCGGCGCCAAGTGAGTCGAACGACCCGCCGCGGTTGGCCAGCAAATGGATCGGGCCCGGCTCGGCGCTGCCCGGGGAGCCCGTCACCAGCAAGAGGTCCTTCCAGCCATCGAGGTCCGCGTCGACCAGGGCAGCGCCCCAGCGGGAATGGCTCTCGGCGGTGACGCGTCCGAGGCCCACCTGACGCGCCTGGTCGCGGAACCGGTCCCCGTCCCAAATCCACAAGCCGTCGTATTCGCCGCCGAGGTGGGTCGAGAGCAGGTCAAGGTCGCCGTCGTTGTCGAAGTCCGCCGCGTCCACACCCATGCCGGCCCGGTACGCGGGCGGCCCGTGCGGGACGGGGCCCAGGTTGGTGGCGCCGAGGTCCGCCGCCGCGTTGCGAAACGACCCGTCGCGGTTGTTCAGGTAGAGGGCGTTGCCGTCGAGGTCGTTGGCGACCCACAAGTCCGGCCACCCGTCGCCGTCGATGTCGGTGGCGATGACGCCGAGGCTGCGGCCGCCGCTGGGCTGGTCATTCCACGCCACGCCTGCGGTCTCGCCGACCTCCACGAAGTGGCCGTCGTCGTTGCGGTACAACCGGTTCGGCTGGGCCTGGCAAAAGGAGGGGTCCAGTTGCCGGGGTTGAATGCAGGTGCCCCAGCCGAACTTGGCGTACTGGAGAACGTACAGGTCCAGATCGCCGTCCAGATCGTGATCGATCCAGGCGGCGCTGGAGCTCCAGCACGCGGGCCGCTCGCCCTGGGGCGTCGTCACGGCCACGCCGCACCCGGCGGGGTCGTAGGCGTCGGCGGTCTCCACGATGCCAGCCGAGGCCGCGACATCCTCGAACGTGCCGCCGCGGTTGTGCAGCAGGACGTTCGGCTGCGCCGACGTGTTGGTGACGGCCGTGGTGACGAACAGGTCGCTCCAGCCGTCCGAGTCGTAGTCGCCCCAGACGCAGGCCTGCCCGACGGCAACGACGCCAGTTCCCGTCTCGTCGGTCACATCCACGAAACGAGGCACCCCGTCCTCAAGGCCAGTGTTGCGGTACAGGCTTGAGCGGCCGGCCCCAGCCGCGTCCAGGATGTCGGTCACGTACAGGTCCATCCAGCCGTCGCGGTCGTAGTCGCCCCAGCAGGCCCCGGCGGCAAACGACTCCACGAAGACCGCCTCGCCCCAGCGGTAACCGACGCCGTGGTCGGCGAGGCCGGCGTCGGCCGTGACGTCCACGGCCCAAGCCTGGACGGCGGTCTCCTCGGCCGCAACCGCTGGCGCCAAGGCCAGCGCGGGCGCCAGCGCCGCTGCTACCACGCACAGCAAGGGCATCCATGCAGCCAACCCACCACGCACCGGGGCATTCAACGCGTGGCGCCGACTTACCCGTTGCCGTCGGGCGCCGGGCGTCAGCGCGTTCGCCGGGCCGCGACCCCGGCCAGGGCCGCGAGCGCCACCAGCACGAGGACCGTGGAGGTGCCGGGTGACTCTTGTGCCGGAGGCGGCGGCATGAACTGGCCGGCAACGAGCGACTGCTCGACGAATTGCAGGTCGAGTCCGGGGCGGGACGCGCCATCGCCGAGCGCGTCGTCAAGCTCAACCCGGTGCTCCTCGCGGGCGCCCCCGGGCCAGGTGATCGTGATCGTGGCCGTGGTGGCGTCCCCGATGCCGACCAACAGGCGGGGGTCGTGGCTGGCCGCAAAGGAACCGCCGGAAGCCTTCGTGTAAGTCTGGGTCTTGCCGTCGGCACGGATCTCGACGCGCGTGCCGAAGGCGTCGGGGTGGTTGCCGTTGCCCACGAGATCCATGCGCAACCAGTGATTCGCGCCGCCGTCGAAGAGGAGCAACCGGCCCTGCCGGCGACCCTGGTCGTCGGGCAGAGCCGACACGTACGCGTCAAGGTCGCCGTCGTTATCCGCGTCGGCAAAAGCTACCGCGCGGTAGTTGCCGAAGTCGCCGGCTGCCCAGCGCCAATCGGCCAGCGGCGGCCGCCGGAACTCGTCCCCGTTGCCGGCCAACAAATGGATTGGCCCCGGCGTGGCGTCGCTCGGGTGACCCGTCACCACGATGAAATCCTTCCAGCCGTCCTGATCCAGATCCACGAGGCCGCCGCCCCAGCGGGACGCCGCCCCCGTCGCGTCCTCGCCCACGCCCCACGACGCCGCGCGGTCGCGGTACTTGCCCCCTTTGGCGATCCACAATCCGTCCGCCTGGTCGTGGAGGTGGCTCGACCACAGGTCCAGGTCGCCGTCGTTGTCGATGTCGGCGGCGTCCACGCCCATGCCGGCGCGGTAGGTCTGGATGCCGTACTTGACGGGGCCCATGTTGGCGAGTCCCCGCGCCGCCGCCACGTCCCGAAACGTGCCGTCGCGGTTGTTGATGTACAGCGCGTTGCCATCCATGTCGTTGGCAACCCACAAGTCCGGCCACGTGTCGCCGTCGATGTCGGTCGCGATGACGCCGAGGCTGCGCCCGCCCGTGTCGGCGGCGTTCAGGGCGACGCCGGCGTTGGCCGCGACATCCGTGAAGGTGCCCCCGTCGTTGCGGTACAAGCGGTTGGGTTGACCCTGGCAGAACTGGGGCCCGCCCAGCTCCAGGCCAACGCAGGATGCGTGGCCGTACTGGGCGTAGTGGAGAACGTACAGGTCCAAATCGCCGTCAAGGTCGAAGTCGATCCACGCCGAGCCGGCACCCCAGCACGCCTCGCGGGGGCCGACGGGCGTGCGGGCCTCGATGCCGCAGCCGTCGGGGCCGTAGGCGTCGTCGCTGGCCCCCGACACGCCGGCCGCGTCAGTGACATCCTCGAAGGCGGCACCTGTGTTGCGCAGCAGGACATGGGGCTGGGCCGAGTAATTCGTCACCGCCATGGTCACGTACAGGTCGGGCCAGCCGTCGGCGTCGTAATCCCCCCAGGAGCAGCCGTGTCCGACGCCGCGCAGCCCCGCACCGGCGGCCGACGTTTCATCCTGGAACCTCAGACCGGCCCCGTCGGCGCCAAGGTTCCGGTAGAGGCGACTGAGCCCCGCGCCACCCGGCCCGAGCAGGTCGGTGACGTAGAGGTCCATCCAGCCGTCCTGGTCGTAATCGCCCCAGCACGCGCCCGAGGCGAACGACTCCTGGAACGACGGCACGCCGAACCGGAAGCCCGTCGACGGTCCGGCGAGCCCGGCCGCCCCGGCGGCGTCGGAGGCCCACGGTTGAGCGGCCGCCGGCAGGGCGAGCAACGCGGTAGCAACGACACCCAAGAGCTTCCAAACCCGCAACAGCCACGCCGACGGGCTGCCGTGTCTTACTTGTTCCCATCGTCAGCCGGCCGGCCAGCCCACCCCCTGAAGCCTAAGGCGGCGAAGCCTGCGTGACGCCTCCCGCCGACCCAGGGGACCCCGAGGTCAAACGAACCGCCAGCACCAGCAGCAACGCGGCAACGACCTTGCTGGTCACCCAGCCGTGCAGACCCAACGTCGTCAGGAGCCATCCACTGAAGGGATCCTGGTGCGGGCCAGGAGACCACCACGCTGCGGCGCCGCCATACACGGCAACCACCTCCAGCAACTGGTAGACCGCATTGGCCAGCAAGCCCCCTACCTCGTAGGTTCGCCAGGCATGCGCGCTTGCGTCGAGGCGGCTTCGCAGGGGCACACACCAGTCTCGGAGGGCGCGCCATCATAGCCAGTGGCGCAAAGTGGTGGAAGAGTCTGCTCCCCGGCCTCGTGGCGAGTTTCATCGCCGTGCCGCGGCCCTGGCGGTCCATCTCATGCTGCAGGGCGCTTGCCGAGTGAACGGCAGATCGTGCCCGCTCGTCTGGGAGCCGGGCGATGCGGGCAGCGACGCAGAAGTACTGAAAATACGCCGAGCAAGAAATTTATGCGGGGTGCCGATTCGTAAACGGGTTGGGGGTGGTCCAGGCTCGCGCTGTTTGCGCTGTCGGCTCTCCGTCAGGCTCCGATCAGCTCCGCCCGGACGTGAACCCA